>JBLHPA010000156.1:0-3386 GCA_047628235.1 Moritella sp. | reverse complement strand
ATGAGTGAGAATGCGATGAGTGATATAGATTTAAGTGGTACAACACTTTCAGATAGAGCACCAGGTCATCTTGACTTAATAAACAAACCTATCAAAGTGGCTCTTTTTGCATCGAGCAGTATTACAATTCGCGTAATAAACAAAATGGATCAGGAACAGCTACTAGTGGGCGTCATAATCGCGGAACGCCATGACCCCGATAATCAGCAGCTTGAGGGGCATCTACAACAAGCAGATATTCCTTATATTCGCTATCAAACCGATAATCAGGAATATGTGCTTCAGCAGATCAAACGCTGGGAAGCTAATGCCGGATTAATTTTCACTTATTCCCATAAACTTCCCGCCAGTATTTTAATGGCTTTTTCAGCAGGACTGTACAATTTACACGCGTCCTCCTTACCACTCTATCGAGGAGCAATGCCCCTGTACTGGCAATTACGAAATAACGAAACACAGGGCACCCTCAGTATGATCAAAGTTGAGCAAGAGGTTGACAGTGGCGACATTCTGTTACAGCACACATTTCCTCGTCACCCTCTTGATACCCTAACCAGTTTTGCATTCACCATGGCCGAATACTCTGCTGATTTTGTGGTGCAATTTTTCGCACAATTAAAAAAAGGTGAATTAATAGCAAAACCACAACGCGGCGAAATAAGCGATGCACCAATGCCGACTCAACAAGATCTGATGATTAACTGGAATACCATGACGGGTAGAAATATTGTCTCACTGGCAAGTGCAGGAAACCCCCAATTTAATGGGGCCATAATTTTATGGCCACGCGGTTACATTGGTTTGCTTCAGGCGACGGTTGTTTCTCACCCCAACTATGGCATACCGGCAGGTTCAGTACTTCATGTTGGTGAGCCTGAAGGCTTAATAATAGCAACTGTCGATGGTGCGTTGCGCTTAGATATCCTATCCATCACTGAAGGCATATTTACTGGCATTACTTTTGCTGAGCGTTTTAAACTCGATGCAGGGGTACAATTTTCCTCTGCATTATTAACTTAAAATACCAAAAATAAGGAATTATCCATGGATTTTTTTTTGAGTGGTGTTGTATTGATGGGAAATAATTTTACCCCTGCAGGATTTGTTAAGTGCAATGGCGCTATTTTAAGCATTAGCCAGCACCAGTCTCTGTTCTCTTTACTTAGCAATACCTTCGGTGGTGATGGCAGAAGCACGTTCGGTATACCAAACCTGGAAGGTAGAGTACCCATAGGGTTCGGTAGAGGCGTTGGATTACCTATGTATTTTAATGGAGATATTGTCGGCAACACCATTAATTCTTTAGCAGAGCAACAAATGCCGACGCATACTCACGCAGCTGCATTTCATCCATCAAGTACACCTGGAGGCACAGCCTCAGTTTCTATTTCTCTCGATGATGCTACATCAACAACACCAATCAATGGCGGGTATCTCGCTAAAGTAGTTAAAGGGGGCGGTGCCGCAGATAAGGATGAAAAAATTTATCGCCAAGATGCAGGAGCGAAAGGAACCGTGTTACTTGGTGGTGTTTCTGGTGATGGAACGGCTAGCGGTGGCAGTGTTGAAGTGGGTAACACGGGTGGTGGTAGTCCATTTTCAATCATGCAGCCCTCGATAGCGATGAATTATGTGATGTCTACCAACGGTATTTATCCATCACGCAGTTAATCATATCTACCCAAGGGGTAGCAATATTGCCCCAAAAAGGATTATTGAATTAATGCAACAAGTTCACTTTATTTCGGGATTACCCCGTTCGGGATCAACGCTACTCGCTGGCATTTTAAGGCAAAACCCTGCCTTTTATGCGGCGATGTCGAGCCCTGTAGCACCTTTGGTCAATAACTGTCTGGAACAGATTGGTGCTGGCGGCGAGTTCTACACTTTTTTTGATGAGCAAAAACGTAAGGACATGTGCCAAGCGTTATTCAATGCTTATTATCAAGACAAGAATGAGTACAGTGTCGTGTTTGATACAAACCGGATCTGGACAGCTCGAATGCACCAGTTAACCGAACTGTTTAATGACTGTAAAGTGATTTGTTGTGTTCGAAATCCAGCTTGGGTAATGGATAGTTTTGAACGTATTTACCGTAAAAACCCCTTTGATTATAGCCGTATGTTTAATCCACAGAATCGACAGACGGTGTATTCACGTTGTGAATCTATGATGCACACATCTGGTACCGTTGGTAGCGCTTGGACCGCATTGAAAGAGGCTTATTATGGCGATCATTCCCAGCGATTATTACTTATTGATTATGACCTGCTTACTCAACATCCACAACGCGCGATCCAGCTTGTCTATCAATTCCTTGATATCCCTTTATATTCCCATGATTTTGATAATGTTGCTTACGAAGAAAGTGAATTTGACCAAAATTTGGGCGTAAACGGTTTACATCAAGTCAGGCGTAAGGTTGAATTTCAGTCTCGCCGCACTGTTTTACCTCCCGATCTTTTTGCCCAATACAGCGAAATGTCTTTTTGGCAGGATAATACAGGTACATCAGCCAGCATTATTGCGGCTAAAAAGTCTTTTAAAAGTAAAAGTGAACCAGTGCAATATGAAATATGACTGAATAAACGTTGACCTACAGGGAAGTAGGAACTGCTGATTTTTTGGTATTAACCTCAATCGCCCCTACTGATTAAAACGCTTTACCGATAAAAACAGAATAAAAATCAGAGGCTATAATGGGAAAACATCTGCTAAAAAATATTGTATCAATCATGATGCCGCTTGGGATGTATACAGGCAATCTGCACGCTTACAGTGCATATTCACGTCAATCAAAATGGGCATCGAAACAGCCCCTTCCTTCTTTGATTACATTGCCTTTAGAGCAATATAAAAAAGACAGGTATCAAAAAGATAACAACCCGAAAAAGAGGACTCAATTAAACAGCCCCATTTTAGATTCATCATTACAGACCGATACCGCTGACCTCCCAAGCGATCAATTAACCATTCAAACAGGCAGAATTGCGCGCGAGTTAGTTATTGTCGATGCCAACGTGCCCGATAAACAACTTTTCTTTCAACACATTAAACCGGGTGTGGATATTATCGAAATTAATGCCGACCAAGACGGCTTAATGCAGATCGCCAACATTCTCGTTAATTATCAAGATCTTGACGCGTTACATCTAATATCACATGCAGACAATGGGGTTATTTATCTCGGTAATAGCCAAATAACCGAGCTCAGGCTAAAACAAGAAGTCAGCGCATTATCAGCCTTAAATCATGCATTGAAAGAGAATGCAGATCTATTATTATACGGTTGTAACCTAGGCAATGGCACCGCTGGAAACTCCTTGCTGGAGTTAATATCTAGCACCGCTCACGTGGACGTTGCCGCCTCGAATAATTTAACCGG
>JBLHPA010000155.1:0-3518 GCA_047628235.1 Moritella sp. | reverse complement strand
GAAAACATGTGACCTACTTAATATTCACTACAGGGATAGAATCTAACTGCCATTTCCATGCAGTTTGCACTGGTTCCATCACGATACAATCGGTCGGACACGGACTTACACATAATTTACAACCGGTGCAGGCATCTGTTATCACCGTGTGCATAGCGCGAGTTGCGCCTGCAATAGCATCAACGGGACAGGCCTGAATGCATTTTGTACAGCCAATGCAGTCTTCTTCAATAATGCGGGCTACCATCTTTATATCGGCATCGGCGGCTTGTTCTGCCATAGGCGTCGCTTCTACCCCCATGATATCTGCAAGTTTTTCGACCGTTGCTGGCCCGCCTGGGACGCATAAGTTAACCGCTGAGCCATTCGCGATGGCTTCAGCATAAGGTTTACAGCCAGGATAACCGCACTGGCCACACTGAGTCTGCGGTAATTCGGCATTAATCTGTTCAACCACTGGATTGCCTTCAATCTTGAAGCGGATCGCTGCCCAGCCAAGTCCGAAGCCAAACAATGTGGCGAGAATAACAAGGGTAATAATTGCAAGGAGAATTGTTATCATATTTATCAATCGTTAAAGTTTAACCAAGCCAGTAAAGCCCATGAACGCAAGTGACATTAAACCCGCAGTGATCATCGCGATTGAGGTTCCCTTAAAAGGGGCTGGCACATCGGCCGCCGCAAGTCGCTCGCGCATGGCGGCAAATAAAATAAGCACTAATGAAAAACCGGCTGCGGCACCAAAGCCATAAATGGCACTTTCAACGAAGTTGTGTTTTTCATTGATATTTAATAGCGCAACACCCAGCACTGCACAGTTAGTGGTAATAAGTGGTAAGAAAATACCCAGCAGACGATACAGGGTTGGGCTGGTTTTATGCACAACCATTTCGGTAAACTGTACCACAACAGCAATAACCAGAATAAAGCTTAAGGTGCGCATATATTCTAACCCAAGTGGAGTTAAAATATACGTTTCAACCAGGTATGAAGACATAGCTGCAATCGTGAGTACAAAGGTTGTCGCAAAGGACATACCGATAGCACTTTCCAATTTTCCAGAAACGCCCATAAACGGGCATAGCCCAAGAAATTTGACTAATACAAAGTTGTTTACAAGAACAGTGCTTACTAGTAGTAAGAGATATTCGGTCATGATGAAGTAATACAGTTTATACAGGAGGGCACATTATCGGGGATCTGTATCACGGTTACAATAGAAAAATAACCAAATCGAAACATGCTGTCCTTCCAAATGAGGCCCAACAAATAAATTAGGCATTTTAAAGTTAAATTTTACTCAATTAACTTGCCAGTTTGCTTAAAGGGGCGGGTCTGGCGATTAAGTATCCTTGAATGCCATCAATATACATAGATTCAAGCACTTGTTTTTGCGTTAACTCTTCAACACCTTCAGCAATTACCTGGCAACCCATTCGGTGAGCGACATCAACAAGCATCCGCAAAAATTGCTGATTAGCGCTATCATCGCTGATGTCATGGATCAAACTGCTGTCAATTTTAATGTAGTCAGGTTTGAGTTCTTTGAACAGTTTAAATGATCGGATGCCTTGACCAAATTTGCTGATAGCGGAGCGACTACCCACCCGACGTAGCATATCAACGGCCCGTTTACTGGAGACAATATTTCTTTCCAGTATGGTTTCATCAATTTCAAATACCAGATTGGCGGCAATATTAGGTTCCCTGAGTAATAATCGTTCTAACCAGACGATAAATGGACTGCTTTGTATTGAATGAGACGTCAGGTTTACACCCCAGTGGCTTGAGCCATCCATCTGGGTGCGGCTGTTACTGATGATATTTTCTATGATCATTTTGTCTAGCTTTACAGTCAAATCGAGCCGTTGCGCCATAGCAAAAAGGGTGTGAGTAGGCAGCAGGGCATTATTGCTACCAATGAAACGCGTGTAGATCTCCTGGTAACTCTTCATGTTACGATGAACAGGTTGAACTGGCTGACTTAGTAACATAAGACTGCGCTTTTCGATGATCTCCTCAATAATTTTTTTCCAATAAGACTGTCCTTGGTTTTCTTGCTGTGAGTCTTGCTGTTGAAATGCCCAATAATTGACGCCTTCAATTTGGGCTTTGGCTAATGCGGTATCGGCTCGGGATAATACCTGCTCTGGTTTTTGTCCGGCATGCACGGTGGTAATACCGATATAAGCCACATTTTCTAAGTTATGCAGTGATTGGTATTCATCAAGATTGGCTTTTATTTCACGTGCTAGTTTGTGGGCGACAGCGGTAGTCATTTTAGGCACGATTAGTGCAAAATCAGGCCCTGAGACCCGATATAACTGGCTATCGGGATAACGCTTTGTGCACTGCAGCAAGATTTTTACAAGATCTTTCAGATAGCCATCGCCTTGTTGGAAACCGCGATGTTTATTAATTTGGTCTAAAGCCGTGGCGCGTACTAGCGCCAGTATTGCTGATTTCGAGCTGTCTTTGTCGGTTAGCAATCCAGATAATTCACCACGGAAGTAGAATCGGTTATAGAGGCCAGTTAAATTGTCTAAGTTTAGCTGTTTAGATAATGATTCTATTTTATTGTGTTGAGCTTGCAATTCTTTATGATGTTGCGTTTTTTGCTGCGCGAGTAAATGAGTGATAGAAGGAAATGCGTTTTGAGTGGGGTGAGTGTTTGTTCCCATTTCCAAAATAAGGTTTTTTTCTAACCGTCTGAGTAATTTTTTAATAAAGATCAAACATAACAAATAAGTAACAAATGTCGAGCAGACAAAAGCCCCAAGTAACTTAAGTAACTCGCCATTCTGCGAGCTAAATCCTAGTTTAAACTGATAACTAAAAAGATCGGTCGCACCTGAGAATCTTTTTGTTAAGAGCGGGAAAATAAGCTGAACCAGGGTAGGGTAGCGAATATCTGTTTGCCAACTAGAAGTAACAGATTCTGTTTGAATCAAAAGTTGGGTTAGCGCTAAATGCCCTGTTAATGACTTGGTATTATCATCAGTAATAGTATCAAGGCTGACTTCTTTGCTAAGCACCTCGTTAACTGCCGCGCCATGATTTGTCAGTGAGTGCGTTAATGATAGGTAACTAAAGCCTAACGAACTGATGAGCATCAAGAAAAAAACAAGCGTGATCAGAAGACTGCAGCGAAAATAATCCTTCATTTTCATTATCCCTGTAAATATATAGCATCCTTTTAGGTATAGACTACCCTATTTGAAAAATTATAAATATGGATAGTGTTTTTTGGCAATTGAATATGGGGGAAAATGTACTTTTTTGTGATGAAAGTGTAATGCCTAGATTGAGTATTAAAATTAAGGATTAAGCATATTTTAGTAAACTGAAATGGAAGTATATCTAAAGTAATAGGAAGTTGAATTGTGGAGGCGGGTTATCTGTTTAGCATAAAAAAAGTGGCTCCCCTTGCTAGACTTGAACTAGCGACATATGGATTAACAGTCCACCGTTCTACCAACTGAACTAAAGGGGAACAAATTGTGTGCTTCTTACGAAGC
>JBLHPA010000154.1:0-3750 GCA_047628235.1 Moritella sp. | reverse complement strand
ACTTATATATAAATAGTACTCACTTATATATAAATAGTACTCACTTATAAATGAGTGTGACAGTGCAGTCATTTTAGCTTCAACTGCCACACTTTTTTATAACACCTTTTTCACTGCACCCTTGATGACACCCTTCACAGCATCTTCCTTGACAACAACACGACACACTGTCACTAAACTGTAATGTTTAAAACTATTTACCCATTGTTTATCAAATAGTTAAATACACGTTGTCAAATTGCAACTTGTCACTCATTTCAGGTAAATTATTAACCAATTATCCCAGAAATATTTGCATCTGCCGCCCACAGCGTTATCATCTTCCAATTGCTTTTGCGCTAGAATAATCAATTCATTAGCACAGTCACACAAAGTCACCTACAGAGAATTATAAAATGGAAAAAGCTTGGTTAAAAAGCTACCCCGCCGATGTGCCAGAATTCATCGATGAATCAAAATATGGCAGCGTTTTAGACATCGTTGAACAGAGCTGCGCAAAGCACGCCGATTCGATTGCCTTTTTAAATATGGGTGCCACAATTACCTTTCGCAGCCTCGAAGAGAAAAGCCGAGCCTTTGCTGCCTACTTACAAAACGAATTAAAAATGCTACCTGGGGATCGCTGTGCCATCATGATGCCCAATCTGCTGCAATATCCCATTGCCCTATTTGGTATCCTGCGTGCGGGCCTTATCGTGGTTAATGTTAATCCCCTTTACACCCAAAGAGAATTACAGCATCAACTGACCGACTCTGGCGCCAAAATGATTGTTGCCATCACCAATTTCGGTTCAAATCTCGAAAAAGTATTACCACAAACCAGTATCGAACATGTGATCTTAACCAGCATTGGTGATCAGCTGTCAATGCCAAAACGTACCATGGTAAATTTTGCTATTAAGTACGTGAAGAAAATGATCCCTGATTTCCGCATTCAAAACAGCATTTCAATGCGGAAAGTATTATCAGCAGGACGGAACTTAACTTATACGCGCCCAGACTGTCAGCCTGAAGATATCGCCTACTTACAATACACTGGCGGCACCACAGGTGTAGCTAAAGGCGCTATGCTCACGCACCGCAATATTGTTGCGAACGTGCTGCAGGTATATGGTCAGTTTGCACCACGCACCTTATTGTCAGAAGATCACGTAGTAACACCACTGCCGCTCTACCATATTTTTGCTAACTCAGTAAGTTTGATGTTTATTATGATGATCGGGGGTCGTAATCTGCTGATCACAAATCCACGCGACATGGACGCCTTCGTCAAAGAACTTAAAAATTACCCGTTCACCATTTTCTTCGGCTTAAATACCTTATTCAACGGCATGCTTAAGAATGAAAAATTCCGTGCGTTGGATTTTAGCAGCTGTCGATTCACCATCGCCGGCGGTATGCCAACACAAGAAAACGTCTCGAGAGAATGGCAGAAAGTGACTGGCATGCCAGTTGTTGAAGGTTATGGCCTCACAGAATGTTCACCTGTGGTTTGCAGTGGTATGCATAACCAACAAGAATATACTGCAGGTATTGGGGTGCCATTACCCTCCACTGAACTGCGCGTTGTGAACGACGAACAACAACCAATCGGTATTGAAGAAATAGGCGAACTGCAAGTACGTGGCCCACAGGTAATGTCGGGTTATTGGAAACAACCGGAAGCGACAACCAAAACCATTGATAAAGACGGCTGGCTCTCCACTGGTGATGTAGCTCGTATGGACAAAGAAGGTCGTTTCTATATTGTCGACCGGAAAAAAGACATGATCCTCGTCTCCGGCTTCAATGTTTATCCGGCTGAAATTGAGGAAGTACTAAGATTGCACCCTGATATTGAAGAAGCTGCGGCGATCGGCATTCCCCATGAAGCAACCGGTGAACAGGTTAAAGCGTTTGTTTGCTGTAGTAACCGTACGCTGACAGAGAAGGATATTAAACTCCATTGTCGCCGCTATCTAACGGGCTACAAGATTCCAAGAAACATCGAGTTTCGCGATGAGCTACCAAAAAGTAGTGTCGGTAAAGTGCTGAAACGGGAATTACTTCCGTCATAATTAGCGCTATCTAACTCGGCTCGAATATGAAAAAACAACAACAGCCAAATGCTTTACCCGCATTTGGCTGTTGTTCATTCGTTGCTATGCACTGCCATTTAACTGTCACATTCCATTCTTATTTCTGACACATAATACCTATAAGCTCCCTCCTGATAATAATAAATCTACCATTTACAGGGATCTTATGATGATGAAAAATAGCGTATTAGTATTAGCTATTTCAGCTGTGCTCTTAACGGCGTGTAATAACGCCAACCAAACTTCATTAAGCGCAGCAGACACAAGCCAGGCTGAACAGACGAAAGTTAAAAATGTGATCCTCATGATCGGCGACGGCATGGGCGCACAGCAAGTCGGCTTGTTGGAAGAGTATGCACGTCGTGCACCGCAATCTACCTATAACGACCACGCCAATAAAACCGCATTATCAAAATTTGCAGACGCAGGTCAAATGGGCTTATCCCTAAATGCTCCGTATGGCAGCAACGGCAGCCTGGTTGTAGATTCCGCCTGTTCAGCAACACAGCTTGCGACTGGTATGGCAGCTGGCTCTGAAATGATTGGCCTGGATAGCAAGGGCAACATCGTTAAGACAATTCTAGAACGCGCCAAGGCCGCGGGCAAGGCAACCGGCCTGGTTTCTGATACCCGTATTACCCATGCAACCCCCGCTGCATTCGCCTCGCACCAGCCGCACCGTTCTTACGAAGCCGCTATCGCAGAAGAACTCATCAGTTCTGGTAGTGTCGATGTCATGCTATCGGGCGGTACTCGCGTATTCTTGCCGTCGGACATTAAAACTAATCAAGCCAGCCGTAAGCAGATGGCTGAACTTGGCATGCCAACAAGTCTCTACAAAAAATCAAAGCGTAAAGATCAACGTAACCTACTGCTTGAAGCCAAACAACAACACGGCTACAGCCTGGCGTTTGATAAAGAACAACTCGCAGCAAGCCAAGGCACGAAACTGCTCGGACTGTTTGCCAACTCAGGCATGGATGACGGCATTGCCTACACAGCCTGTAAGCTGGATAACAGCTGCACCCAACCTTCACTGCGCGACATGACAATCAAAGCATTAGATATATTGTCACAAGATGAAGACGGCTTCTTTTTGATGATAGAAGGCGGTCAAATTGACTGGGCCGGCCACGTCAATGACGCCGGTTGGATGTTGCACGAGCTACTCAAATTTGATGAATCGGTTGCAGCCGTTTACGAGTGGGTGAAAGATCGCAATGATACCTTAGTGGTGATAACGGCAGACCATGAAACCGGTAGTTTTGGTTTCAGTTATTCACGTAAAGATTTACCACAAGCACAGCAACTGAGCGGTGACGGTATGCAAGGCAAAGACTACAAGCCTAACTTTAACTTTGGTGCCCTATCTATACTGGATAAACTGTATGCGCAAAGCGGTACCTTCTACGCCATGATGGATCAAGTAAACGCGGACTGGCAATTTGCTAATACCACAGGACAACAATGGTCTGAAGCAATTAATACCTACAGCGCCTTTAAAGTAACGCCACAGCAAGCAGCGCCAATAGGCTTACGCGAAGCCAATGAATATCATGTTGACGGCCATAAATACCTTGATGCAAAAGAGTTTCCAAAGGTAAATGACTTTAAAGAGTTCTATGTCTACGGTGATGAAATACACGCAAACCTCATTGGCCGCGCCCTTGGT
>JBLHPA010000153.1:0-4361 GCA_047628235.1 Moritella sp. | reverse complement strand
GAAAAGTATCTACTTTCCAGCACCCCTTTATCTTCATTAGATTGGCATTTGGTTGCTCAAATTCCTGAACAGGAGTTGTATGGGGCGATTAATAATGCGCTGCGTAATAATGCAATATTTGCTATCGGCATTGCCTTAATCGGATTTTTTCTTGCGTATATATTGTCCAAGCAAATATTCAAACCCATTGAAGTTATTAGTCAGGCAGCTATCTCCTTAACTAAAGATGATGGCAATTTAACGGCGCGTTTACCTACTAAAGGCAATAATGAAATAAGTGAATTAGCGAATAATTTTAATCTATTTCTCGACCAAATTCATAGTATGTTTAGCCAAGTATCAGATTCCGCTAATAGTGTTAAAGCGATATCTGAAAGTGTTAAAACAGATATGGCACTTGTTATGTATCTCTCAGAACAGCAATCAGCAAGTACTGAAACCGTATCGGCGGCTGTGCACGAAATGGAAATGACCGTTTTAGAAATATCTAACAGCGCGGATAACGCGTCAAAAATAGCGCAGGGCTCACAGTCTGAAACACAAAAAAGTAATGAATCTATCTCTGAAACAATAGAGCAAATGGGCCGATTAGAACACTCTATGGAGTCTACGGTTATCTCTGTAAATGAACTATCAAACGAGATCCAATCTATTACGGTCGTGCTTGATGTGATCAAAGGGATTTCAGAGCAAACTAATTTACTTGCTCTCAATGCCGCTATTGAAGCCGCTCGCGCTGGAGAGCAGGGTCGCGGATTCGCTGTTGTTGCGGATGAAGTGCGTAACTTGGCGAAAAAAACGGCGGAGTCAACCGAGGAGATTAATAGCATGATCACCACGCTTAAATCTAAAGCCAGCGATACGGTATCGGCAATCAATCTCGGCAGCGAATCAACCAAGCAAACATCAACGCGCTTAGCTGATACAGGGATGACTTTGGTCAGTATTTCAGAGAGCATTGTAAACATGACAGAAGTAAGTGCTCAGATGGCGACAGCCACAAGAGAGCAAACCAGCGCCACATCTGAAATTAGTGAAAATATAACCTATATCGCAACAACAGCGAATGAGACAAAAACCAATATTGATCAATCCTCTGAACGATGTAATGACCTCAATGAGCAAGCAAATTTATTACATAATCTACTTAGAAAGTTCATTTTATAATTTATTTCTAGGGTCGTGATGATGGGGATATATTAAGCGCAGGTTAATAAATTTTAGGTATAAAAAAAGCTATTCATAATGAATAGCTTGATATGGTCGACCTAGTTATTAATAACCGAGGTGTTTTGGATAGCTAAATTGTGCTTTAAATACGTTACCAAAACATAGTGGAGCTGAAGAAACTAGATTTTTCATATTGTGACACCTTCTAAATCAAATAATTAAATAGCGAACCTTACTGGTTCTGTTGATCTCGGTTCCTTGGAGGCGATTAACGGACTCATCCTTTGAGCATTTGTACATCTCGTAAAAGATGTGACCAATATAACATTTAAATTGAAATAAGCAATAATTTATTTGAACTGGATCACATTTATTGCGAGTTCACTGTTTTTTATTTTCATTGCACTACTGAACTGCAGATGCTTATCATGAGTAATAGCAATTTCTGTAATGTAGTGGAATAGCTAATTTGGGCACAAACGAAAAGACTAATACCACTGTATCGGTGTGTTTCAAGACAGTTGGCACTAATTAGTTAATTTTCATGCCGCTTCTTTCACCGGTTTCTCCGGATTTAATGTCACCTCGCCAATTACATTGCAATCTTGAATATCGCCCGAGCTGCGTATAAACGTCGACTTTTTTATTCAATAAAATTTAAGATTAGTTGAAAATTGAAATATATGAAACTATACTTTCACTTATGTTTATTTTATGAAGGTTTAGTTTCACATGGTAGTATTACAGCGTAAAGCTAGCATCTTTCCCAAAGATAAAAAAATATTAGTACAACTTGGTGAAAATATTCGCTTAGCAATGAAGCGTCGCAAGATTTCACAAACACTCTTAGCCGAAAGAACCGGATTATCTCTGCCCACACTGCGTAATATACAGCGAGGAGAACCCTCAGTGTCTATTGGCCATTACTTAGTCGTACTATCGACATTAGGACTTGGGGCTGATTTATCTAGCGTGGCTTTAGATGATGAGCTCGGTCGTAAACTTCAAGATATTGAACTACTGAAGGATAGTAAACGGTGAGTAAAGAAATATTAGTCTATGCTGATTGGCTTCATCCCGCAGAACCGATGCTCGTTGGTACCTTAAGGTCATCTTTAGTACGTGGAAGTGAAGTGTTTAGCTTTGCCTATAACGACAACTGGCTAACCTCGAAATTTGTTTACCCAATTGATCCAGAACTTAGATTATTTAAAGGGCAACAATACAATAATGACGACCGCAATTTTAGGATATTCCTCGATTCTTGCCCAGACCGTTGGGGTCGTTTACTCATGCAGCGCAGAGAAGCAGCCGTTGCAAGAATAGAAAAAAGAAAACCAAACAAACTACAAGACTCGGATTACTTACTTGGTGTTCATGATATGTATCGTATGGGGGCATTACGTTTTAAAACGCAATCTGATGGTCCTTTCTTAGATGATAACGATAAATTAGCTGCGCCGCCAATATCGTCACTCAGAGAACTTGAATATGCCGCGAGCCAAATAGAAACAAATCTTGATTTGGATAGTGATGATTACCTGAAATGGTTATTCATGCTTATATCACCTGGATCTTCACTCGGTGGTGCTCGTCCCAAGTCATGCGTTACTGATGGTGACGACCTATGGATGGCAAAATTCCCTAGCCGTTATGATGATTACGATATTGGCGCTTGGGAATACCTTACGTATCTATTAGCCCAAAATGCTGGCATACCAATGTCTGAATGTAAAATTCAACAGTATAATAGCCATCACCATACCTTTTTAACCAAACGGTTTGATCGCATTGGTACACAAAGAATTCACTTTTCATCTGCAATGACCCAACTGGGTTATTATGATGGAGACAGTGGTGCCAGTTATTTAGAAATTGCACAATTTCTTATGCAACAAGGTTCAAATACCAAAGCAGATTTAGCCCAATTATGGCGTCGTATTGTTTTTAATATTGCGGTTTCTAACAGCGATGATCACTTAAGAAACCATGGTTTTTTGTTTATCGACAATGGCTGGCAGCTATCGCCTGCTTACGATATTAATCCCGTACCAACAGCCGATGGTTTGCACCTCAACATTGATGATTTAGATAATCGCCTTGATTATGATCTCGCCTTTAATATCATTGAATTTTTTCAATTAACAAAATCAGAAGCTGACGATATACACTCAGAAGTGATCAAAGCGGTATCTCAATGGCAAACAATAGCCACACAATTAAAAATACCAAAAAACGAACAGCAGACAATGGAGCATGCTTTTAATATATGAAACTAAAACTTCATAAAAAACCAATTAATGAACTTATAGTTTCACTTGATGGAATTGTTTCACCTAACATTACAATCTATCGTCAACAATCCTTGCCCGTCAGCATTCGTCATCGTTAAGTGTGTACTCATGTCCGAGACGCTATCCTTTCGCGCATGGCTTTTTACCGTGATGATCTGTGGTGCTGGCTGTAACACAACTAATTTAAACGAACTGATCCAGGATTGCTTTAGCGTCGGCTGGATGACCGATGCAGCACCAACCTCAATTTTCAGATCTTGCCCTTGATAAACAGAATGCAACTGCGTGGTATCTTGTTGCAACGCTACCGCCTTCGTAGCAAGCAAGGTAGGCTCATCACTAAAATAACCTTCATTCACAATAAGGCAGCCAATTGTGTTTAATGCTGGTTCCGCCGCGTTAACACTCGGTGCCATAGCAATAATGCCAAGCAACAAACTTAGATGACCAACGTTCATTTGTTCTCCTTAACTTATGGATAAAAGACGCCTTTTCCTAGCGTCATTAAGTTACAGCCCCAGTTCGTATGCTTCGATTTATCATTTAGTGTCTAACCTTCAGCTATTTTAACGAATGTAAATAATTAATATGAATCAAAAAAGTATGAGTACAGATTTCATATTTTTGCTTTGTGATTTTAAGTTAAGATTACCCTTTTAAGGCTGCTTCAAATTACGTGATTGCAATACGGCAACTCGATACAAAGGTATTAACCAATGAAAAATTTAATTATTGCTGCAATATCTTTAACCCTATTTGCTTGTGTCGAACCGCCAACACCTACAGTTGCCTGGCACAACATCTGTTTCCCAGTGCAATACCTATCACCTGCAAGTATTCATTTTTCAACACAAAGTGATCCCAATTTTGATACCGCTGAGGGCGGTCCTACGGTTT
>JBLHPA010000152.1:0-4377 GCA_047628235.1 Moritella sp. | reverse complement strand
GCTTAGACAGCATGTGTACTTCATCGATCAGGTACACTTTAAAACGGCCGCGTGCAGGTTTATATTGCACATTATCAAGCAGTTCTCGGGTGTCTTCGACCTTGGTACGAGATGCCGCATCGATCTCTAATAGATCCACATAGCAGCCCTGATCAATTTCAATACAGGTAGAGCACTCGCCACATGGCTTACTGGTAATACCTTTCTCGCAGTTCAGGCTTTTTGCCAAGATCCGCGCAATTGTTGTTTTACCGATCCCTCGTGTGCCACTGAGTAAATAAGCATGGTGTAAGCGGTTTTGCTCTAGCGCATTCACTAAAGCAGTCAACACATGTTGTTGACCAACCACTTGCTGAAAATTATGCGGGCGCCATTTACGCGCTAAGACTTGATAACTCATAACAGATCAATGATTACTTTATATAGGCGAGCACTAAGAGTGCTAAGCGCTGAGAATAGCTGGTTATAATCACCAGCTCATCGTGATGGGTGAGACTACGGCTAACTATTCGCCGTCGAAATCAACCAATTTGGTAATATTTACATCGAGATTTTTTAATACTGCTTCACCACCAAGGTCTGGCAGAGAGATAACAAATGCGGCTTCTTCAACAATACCACCAAGCCGACGAATTAATGAAACCGTCGCTGCCATAGTGCCACCTGTTGCTAATAGATCATCAATAATTAATACCTTATCACCTTCTTCAATGGCGTCAACATGGATCTGTAAGGTATCTGTACCGTATTCTAATTGATAACTTTGCTCAATCGTTTCGCGCGGTAATTTGTTTGGCTTACGCACTAATACAAAACCAAGGCCCAATGCCTTTGCCAAAGGTGCGCCAAAAATAAAGCCACGGGCTTCTGTACCGGCAATTTTGGTAAATCCAGCATCTTTGAAGCGTGCAGCCAGCAGATCAATCGTTGCAGAAAATGCTGCACCGTTTTCAACTAAACTGGTGACGTCACGAAAGATGATGCCTTTCTTTGGGTAATCGGGAATTGATTTAATACTATCTTTAATAAGTGCAAGCGTATCTTGGTGCATGTTTTAACCTGTAGATTCGATGAGCAATGTACAATAAACCCAAATAAAAAGGTGGGAATAAAAATATTCACTCAATAATAAAAATAAGCGCAAAGGGGTAAATTTTAATTAACTGACGGGTGATATGCAAGTCATGGTTCTAGCTTAATCGCTCATTGAGGAAATTATTATACGATATATTTGGAAATTTTGGTTAATTCTGTTCTAATCGCACACTTTGCCGACGCAGGGCACTCATTTTGACAACGCAGGACTCTCACTTTGCCAACGCAGAACTCTCATTTTTCCAACGTGGAATCTAACGCTACTAACACAGACACTAGCATGCGCGTAATTTTAGCCCCCATGGAGGGCGTGGTTGATAACTTAATGCGAGAACTACTCACCATGCATGGTGGTTATGACTTATGCGTAACTGAATTTGTTCGTGTGGTTGAGCAACTCTTACCGGAAAAGATTTTTTACCGCTATTGCGCTGAATTACACAACGGCTGTCGCACTCTAGCGGGTACACCGGTACGCATTCAATTACTCGGGCAACATCCCCAGTGGATGGCAGAAAATGCCTACCGTGCAGTTGCGCTCGGCTCTCATGGTATTGATATCAATTTTGGCTGCCCCGCAAAACAAGTCAACAAGTCCTGTGGTGGTGCAGCCTGCCTGCGCGAACCGGAATTAATCTATAACATAGTGAAGCAAGTGCGTGCAGCGGTTCCGTCCGAGCAGCTGGTTACCGCAAAAATTCGTCTGGGCTGGGAAGACAGTACACAAAAACTTGAAATTGCAGATGCAGTGCAGCAGGCTGGTGCTAACGAACTCACCGTACACGGCCGAACAAAAGCAGATGGCTATCGTGCTGCTGCCATTAACTGGCAAGCCATCGCCGGGATCAATGAATTTGTTTCTATTCCTGTCATTGCCAATGGTGAGATCTGGAATCACGCTGATGGTCAACGCTGCAAACAGGTCACAGGCTGTCGCGATCTCATGGTCGGTCGCGGTGCCTTAAACATGCCCAATTTAGGCGAAGTCATTAAAGCAAATGCAGATCCAATGCCCTGGCCAGAGGTCGTGGCCTTATTACAAAATTACTGCCAGCTAGAAGTACGGGGCGATAAGGAAAAGTACCTACCAAACCGGATAAAACAGTGGTTTAGCTACTTACGAAAGCAGTATCCAGAAGCTATCGATCTATTTACCCAATTAAGAACTTTACGCCAGTCTGATCAGGTGATTACAACGCTGCAAAACTATCAAGCTTAATTACTCACTAATCTTGACTCTAATTGAAAGCGATGTTACAAGTGGCCACTAAAATGTAAATATATTGTTAAATAACGGTATTTCAAGTGTTTAACCAGTTAGTTCATGAATAATTCAAGGATGAATTACCATTGCGTATTACTATTAAAAAAGCATTAATTTGTGGCATTATTTTACTGCAATTTGTAACCTTAACGACCTTGCTGGTATCAAACTATTTTTCAAACCAGCGCTCGTTCAATTCCCATGCCCATAAGTTGATGATTGACTATGCAGACAATGTCATCGACAACTCCAAGCGCTTTCTCGACACTGCTCAAGCATCCACCCGTTTAACCGGTGAATTATTGAGCCTGGATGTGTTATCCATTGATCGCAACAAAGATCTGAGCCTCTATTTTTATCAGCAATTAAAACAATCGCCCCACCTCTCCGGTATTTTCTTCGCTGATATTAACGGTAAATTTGTGCATGTTCAGCGTGAGCAGGGCTTCGAACAACCGCTGTTCACCCGTAAATTCATTACTGTTGATGACGATATAGAGCAGCAAAAACAATCGCGACTATATACCCATGATGTTAACTTTGCCCAAATATCCGTCAAGCAAATATTCCAAGAGTCTTATGATCCGCGAGACCGAATTTGGTTCAACAAAGCATTAGAAAATAATGCGCTGTCCTGGACAGACCCGTATGTATTTTTCTCCTCGCGTAAACCTGGCATTACCAGCTCGATGCCTGTTTATGATACGAATAATAAGCTAACCGGCGTCGTAGGTGTGGATGTTTCCCTCGCAACCATCTCATCTTTTTTCGACAATCTTGAGCTGGGTGAAAACAGTGCTGCATTTGTCACCAACCGTTTAGGAGAGGTCATTGCCTACCCGGATCAAAAAATAATCCAAGATACAGCAAATGAGAGTTTACGTTTCCCACGCATTAATGAAATTGATAACCCCGTCGCCCTAACAGCTTGGCAATCACTACAGGAACAGCTGCATTTGTTTGCAATTAGTACCTCAACCACAGACGTTAAATTTAGCTACGAAGGAAAAAAATACCACGGGTTATTTAAGGAATTTACCCATCACAAATGGCCGTGGATCATCGCTATTTACATGCCGGAAGAGTTTTTTCTAGCCGAACTTATTGAAAATCAACAATTGAATATTACTTTTGGTTTATTGATCAGTCTTATCGCATGCCTGGCTTCGTTCTTTTTTATTACTCACATTACCGACTCACTGCGCAAAATTAAAAACATTGCAGAAAATATCTGCTGCGGTCAGTTTATTAAAAGTAGTATCACCGAAACCACATTTATCGAGCTACAACAAACTCAATATGCGTTTAATAACATGATCGATAGCTTAATTGCATCACGGAAAGAAAATGAACAGCTGCATCGAACCTTAGAAAAAACCAATAATGAAACAATAACCAGGCTGGGGATGGCTGCTGAATATAAAAATGACTCTTCATCAAACCACATTCGCCGAGTTTCTCGCTATTGCGAACTTATTGCCTTGAATATGGGCATGTCGAAAGTTAAAGCGAAGGAATTGCGATCGGCAGCGAAGTTACACGATTTAGGTAAGATAGGCATCTCTGAACAGATTTTATCGAAACCCGGTCCACTTTCCGAGCAAGCCTGGACGGCAATGAAAACAGCCCCCATCATTGGTGCCAAAATTTTACAGGACGCTGAATCTTCAACGCTAAAATCGGCCCATGATATCGCTCTCACCCTACATGAAAACTGGGATGGTAGCGGCTACCCGAATCAACTTTCACAGCAAGACATCCCCTTGTCCGCGCGTATTGTCGCAGTGGTAGACACATTTGATACCATGATCCACCCTCGCTGTTACAAACCCGCAATTTCGATTGAGATGGCAATTTCCAAGATCCGGGCACTGTCTGGCAGCAAGTTCGACCCCGCCGTTATAACGGCATTTGACAGCTGCTTAATGGACATTTTAAATATCTACAAAGAGCTGTCACCTAGCATTGAAGTATATCTGTTACCGCGCCTTCGCCAAAAATAGCGTTGAAACAGTGTA
>JBLHPA010000151.1:0-4569 GCA_047628235.1 Moritella sp. | reverse complement strand
TTTGGCAGTGACTAGTTTGGCAGTGACTAGTTTGGTCGCCCAGCCTCAAGCCCCCATGGATGGGTTTACGGCGTGTTGACCGTCTTTTGTCAAAATCTGTTCACCAAAGTCTATTCGCCATGATCGACATTGTAAAATGTGAAACTGATTTAATTCTAAAAATATCTTAGTGTTTTTGCACTGTAAGAATAAATAATAAAAGTGAATTTTAGCATGAAATATTTAGTTACCGGCGCAGCCGGCTTTATCGGCGCCCGTGTCGCCGAATTATTATGCCAACAGGGTCACTTGGTGATTGGTGTTGATAATCTTAACGATTACTACGACGTTAAACTAAAATACGCCCGTTTGGATAATGCTAAGCAGTCATCCCTGTTCGAGTTTATTGAACTCGACCTGGCAGACCGTGATGGGGTCGCAGCATTGTTTGCTGAGCAGATGTTTGACCGGGTTATTCACCTCGCGGCGCAAGCTGGGGTCCGTTACTCTATCGATAATCCCATGGCTTATGCTGACAGTAACCTGGTGGGTTTCCTCACTGTATTAGAAGGCTGCCGTCACAATAAAGTGAAGCATCTGGTTTATGCCTCTTCCAGTTCCGTTTACGGACTGAATAATAAAACCCCGTTTGCGACCAGCGATAGTGTGGATCATCCCATCTCCCTGTATGCGGCATCAAAAAAATCCAATGAATTAATGGCGCATACCTATTCACATTTGTACGGTGTTCCGACAACCGGGTTACGTTTCTTTACCGTTTATGGCCCTTGGGGTCGTCCGGATATGGCGTTATTTAAATTCACCAAAGCGATCATTGCTGGTGAAACCATTGATGTGTATAACAATGGCGATATGCTGCGCGATTTTACTTATATTGATGATATTGTCGAAGGGGTATTGCGGATCCAAGATGTGATCCCGACCACAGATGCCGATTGGAAGGTAGAAAGTGGCAGTCCAGCCACCAGTAGCGCACCGTATAATGTGTACAATATTGGTCATGGCAGCCCGGTTAAGCTGATGGACTACATTGAAGCGCTCGAAGACTCATTGGGTATTAAAGCCAAGAAAAACTTTATGCCGATGCAGCCAGGTGATGTGTATGCAACTTATGCTGATACCCAGGATTTATTTGCTGCCACTGGTTATACGTCGCAAGTGAAAGTGAAACAAGGGGTACAAAACTTTGTTGACTGGTATCGCGATTTTTATCAGGTTTAACTTTTTATTTTCTTTAATATAATTTTCAATTTTACAGAAGGATATAACTGTGACAAAACATAAAATTACCAAAGCAGTAATACCTGTGGCGGGTCTGGGTACCCGTATGTTACCTGCAACCAAGGCGATCCCGAAAGAAATGTTGCCAGTGGCAGACAAACCGTTAATTCAATACATCGTTAATGAATGTGCAGCGGCGGGCATTAAAGAGATTGTACTTGTCACCCATGCCTCAAAAAATGCCATTGAAAACCACTTCGATACGTCATTTGAGTTGGAATCAACGCTGGAAAAACGAGTTAAGCGCCAGTTATTAGAGGAAGTGCAGGCTATCACGCCAAAAGGTGTGACTATTATGCATATTCGCCAGGGCGTGGCGAAAGGGCTGGGGCATGCGGTACTGTGTGCCAAACCCATTATCGGTGATGAACCGTTTGCGGTGATACTGCCCGATGTATTAATGGATGAGACAACCGCAGATCTCAAAACAGAAAACCTGGCCAGTATGATGCACCGTTTTGATGAAACAGGTTTTAGTCAGATCATGGTCGAACCTGTGCCGATGTCTCTGGTTTCGGGTTATGGTGTTGCCGATTGTGGCGGTGTTGAACTTAGCGCGGGTGAGTCAACTAAAATGACCGCCGTGGTTGAGAAACCAGATCAAGAACATGCGCCATCCAACCTTGCGATTGCGGGCCGTTACGTTCTGCCGGCGCAGATCTGGGATCTGCTGGCGCGTACTGCACCGGGTGCGGGTGATGAAATTCAGTTAACCGATGCGATTGCCGATTTAATGACATCGCAGACCGTCGAAGCTTTCCACATTAGCGGGAAATTACATGACTGTGGCTCAAAACTGGGTTACATGAAGGCTTTTATTGAATACGGCCTGCGTCACCCGGAAGTCGGTGCTGATTTACAAGCGTTTATTCATGATTTGAAATAGATAAATAAAAGACCCCCCTCCTAGCCTCCCCTTAAAGCTAAGGGGAGGAGTAAAAGCAAATACAAGATCTGCACTGCGCTTGTCTCCGCCCTTTTTGAAGAGGAGGGTTAGGGTGGGGTAGTCCTTAATCTAATTCTGTTTCCAACCAGTCAGAATCTAGCTGACAGAAGGCTAATAGCAACGCTACTACCGCAGCATAAAAACCAAACTTATCACAGTTTTTTACCTTCAACTCAAAATCAGCTAACCAGTTCAGCAGGTGGGTTTGCAGGAAATCATGCTGCATGGCAAAGCTGGCGCGGATCTCTGTTTCTGATTCAGATTCCAGCGTTTTCAATACCAAATTGCCCATAAAATCGAGCTGAATAGCGATATGATCAGCAGGTTCGCTGTATTTTTCATTAATATTAATGTTGTGCAGTTCCAGCAAGGCGGCCATTTGGGTATAAGCTTCTTGCATCAGATGGCCATCACTGCTGGTGAATACTGATTCGTATGGCGGCGCTGAAGATTTATTATTGCCTAAAAAAACCTGGGCAAAATCGGCACATAATTCCAACCGGGCATTTTTACGCAAGTTAGCTGCCGCTAACGTACTCATCAATTCATCTACCGCAGGGGTTAATTGCGGACTTGCCGCTAAACCCTGTAAAAAACTTTGGATCTCTGTTGATTGATACTGGCTTAACTGCTGCTCTGTTAACTCTGTGGCTAACGTAGTCGACAACCACCAGTAGATCTCTGAGCGGGTTTGACATAATTGGGTTAGTTCATCCATTGTTTTCTCCAAACGGGTGACATTGGGTACGATTTATATGTAGCCTTTTATTGTGTGCAGGCATTATATAGAAATAACTAAGCGGCGGTTAGTTTTCGTTAAGTTTACTTGAATGGGCACAACTAAATTCAACTATACACTGGCGCTGTGGATACGCTTTTTGTGCGTTTTAGTCAGGTATTATTGAACTTTTATCACGTTTAATTGAAAATTTCTCAGACTATTCTAGTAGGAAGTTGCGAACACTCGCGTTACAATGTGCGCCTGTAACGGTTTACAATGATCCAGTTATTATTAGCAAACTTGTATTAGCTCAATCAGGAGAAAAACGGATGTTTACACGTGATATGAATATAGCCGACTATGATGCAGAATTATGGCAGGCAATGACACAAGAAGTGACTCGTCAGGAAGATCACATCGAGCTCATCGCTTCAGAGAATTATACAAGCCCGCGCGTTATGGAAGCACAAGGTTCTCAGTTAACCAATAAGTATGCCGAAGGCTACCCTGGTAAGCGTTACTACGGTGGTTGTGAATACGTGGATGTTGCTGAGTCACTTGCCATCGAGCGTGCAAAACAACTGTTTGGTGCCGACTACGCTAACGTGCAACCGCATTCCGGTTCACAAGCGAATGCTGCCGTTTATATGGCCTTGGTTAAACCCGGTGACACGGTACTTGGCATGAGCCTGGCTCACGGTGGTCATTTAACCCACGGTTCGTCTGTGAGTTTCTCCGGTAAGATCTATAATGCAGTGCAGTACGGGATTAACCCAGAGACTGGCGCATTGGATTATGCTGAAATTGAAGCGCTTGCTGTTGAACATAAACCTAAAATGATTATTGCTGGTTTCTCTGCTTATTCGGGTGTGGTGGACTGGGCTAAGTTCCGTGAAATCGCTGATAAAGTAGGTGCTTATCTGTTTGTTGATATGGCGCACGTTGCAGGTTTGGTTGCGGTAGGTTTGTACCCTAATCCAATGAAACACGCGCATGTTGTTACCACAACAACGCATAAAACATTAGGTGGCCCGCGTGGTGGTTTGATCCTTGCCCAAGCAGATGAAGCCATCGAGAAAAAATTAAATTCAGCCATTTTCCCTGGTGGCCAGGGTGGTCCTTTAATGCACGTTATTGCTGCTAAAGCGGTTGCATTTAAAGAAGCGATGGAACCTGAATTTGCGGTCTATCAGCAAAATGTACTCGATTGCGCTAAAAGTATGGTTGCGGTACTGCAAGCGCGCGGCTTTAAGATTGTGTCAGGTGGCACTGAAAATCATCTATTTCTGGTTGATCTTATCGACAAAGAATACTCAGGGAAAGATGCTGATGCTGCGCTGGGCAACGCCCATATTACCGTCAATAAGAATTCAGTACCTAACGATCCACGTTCTCCATTTGTTACTTCTGGTCTGCGTATCGGTACTCCGGCACTCGCTCGCCGTGGTATTCCAGCAGAGAAAGCGGGTTTACTTGCTGGTTGGATGTGTGATGTATTGGATAACATCGGTAATGATGAAATCGCTGCGACAGTACGTCAAAATGTTCAGGCATTATGTGCCGAGTATCCGGTATACAAATAATGACCACTGCTGACTGAAACATAAAACTGAAATATAAA
>JBLHPA010000150.1:0-4599 GCA_047628235.1 Moritella sp. | reverse complement strand
TTCATATAATTCATAATACTATTGTTCATATAATTCATAATACTATTGTTCATATAATACTCTTTGCAATATATTCTTCATATAATGATCGTCGCTGTGTACTCTTCATATGCACTCTTCACAAAGTCATGCTCTGAGCCTGTTCTGAGCATATTGGTTGGAAAGTTATCAGCATCATGCTAATTATAGTTAATTAATGCGGCTTGACTAATCACACCGCTATCGCTTAACGTTTAATCTGAGTGTCCGTTAAGATAAGGGAACGCTAACATGATCACGCTCTACACCGCCGCCACCCCTAATGGCTATAAAATATCGATTGCCCTGGAAGAAATGGGGGCTGGAATATCAGCTTCACCACCTTAATTTAACGAGTAATGAACAAAAGAAGCCCGAATTTACTGCGATCAATCCCAACGGTCGGATCCCCGCGATTGTCGATCACGACAACGATGATTTTGCTGTTTTCGAATCGGGTGCAATTTTGCTGTATCTGGCAGAGAAAACCGGTAAGTTTCTACCTCAAGCGCCTAAGGCGCGTTCACAAGTCATCCAGTGGCAGATGTTTCAGATGGGGGGTGTTGGCCCGATGATGGGACAAGCCGAATGAATTTATAGCTATGGCCAATCAAAAATGCAGCAATCAGCAAGTTGATAGAATTCTAGGCTATTTATGGCTAACATTGCAGCATTTAAACCACCTAAAGTGACATGGCATGCATAACTGTTGAAACAAACCGCTATTTTCATTGAATATATAACAGTGTTCGGTATTTAATGGCATATATGTAAACCAAGGAACAGCCAAGATGCCCAACATTCTTTTACTCGCCAATTTGAACTGTGATCGCGTATTGCGGCTGGATAAGCCATTAACAACAGGTGGTCGCCATCATTATAACGATATGGGTCGACGTTTAGGCGGTGGAGGGGCTAATACCGGATTAGGGCTGATTTTTGCGGGACATCATGTTGCCTTGGTGAGCCAGATAGGTAACGACAAAACGGCTGACTGGTTATTGGCAGAAGCCAGTTTACAGGGTCTCGACTGTCATCTATTGCAACGTAACGATCTGGACACGCCAGAATTACTGCTGCTGATGACACCCGATGGTGAAAGAACCATTATCCGCCCCCAACGTCCTGTATTTACCCTCGGACAGACACCCAATTTTAGTCAGTGGGATGCGTTGTATATTAACTCATCTGCCGTCGGCGCAGAGATCTGGGCGAAAACAGCTTTAGACCACACTCTGGTGGTGGCCCAATTAGCCAAAGACGAACGTCCCCGCCCCTGCCACATCCTGATTTCATCCCGCTCAGATCTGTCGGGCCGTACTGCTGGCCATACATCGCTATGGCAATACGCCCAGCATATTGCGGGCATGCAATTACGCTATTTTATCGTTACCGATGGTGAGAACGGTGCGACAGCCTACAGCGAGGATACACACTATAATATTCCGGCGATATCGGCTGAAGTGATCGATACAACAGGTGCCGGAGATGCCTTTGCATCAGGTTTGATTAACGGGTTATTGCTGCAAAAACCGATCAAACAGGCCATGATGAATGGGGCTAACTGGGCGACAATCGCTGTGGCCAGCGACAGTTCCATTCCGGGTGAAGCCTTAAAACGTTACATCAGTGGATAATCACCGCCGATGAACTTAAAGCTTGCCACCCATCATCGCTTATGGCTGTGGGTGGAAAGCATGATCTTAGTGTTAGGTGGCAACGGTCAGGTGAGATCCTT
This sequence comes from Moritella sp., assembly GCA_047628235.1. Taxonomy (GTDB): domain Bacteria; phylum Pseudomonadota; class Gammaproteobacteria; order Enterobacterales; family Moritellaceae; genus Moritella. The sequence goes on along the minus strand of JBLHPA010000150.1, from coordinate 2,843 downwards.
CATCTTTCTTTCTGAGCTTATCCGCAAGGCTGCCTAAGTGTAATCCAGACAGTGTTAATGCAATACCAGTAATAGAACCAATAAGTGCTAAAGAACCGAACCAAAAAAGTCCAACCATGGTTAAGGTATTATGCTTAACTTCTTTATAGTGATTCACATTATCAACATATGACGCCATACGATAAACTTGGTTGGACAGGGCCAGCGTATTAGCCTCGATCTCGATAACCCTAATATCAAAGCGAAGTTTAGAATTAGCCAGATTAATCTCATCGATGTATTGTTTTTCGTTAGAAAACGCGGCATCAATTTTTTCGAGTCTGTTATCTAACCCTTGCAGTGCAATCGTTTTATCTTTCACGAGTCGTTGCTGTTTCACTGCCAAGTTTTTACTGCTTGCTTTGGCGGCATTATTATAACTGCGGGAAAGCGACGTCACGTCCTCGTTTTTCTGCTTAATCATATCGTCTTTGAGTGACAATAATTCAGCATAATAATCATCTAAAAACTTAACTGATTCTAAGTTGGTGCTTTGCACTTTACCGGTAATCGTTTTGTTGTTAATACCGTTTATCTGCTCCTCAACATAGCGGATCTTTTCATCATATTCCTTTTTTACCACGCCTGACGTAAAGAAGTTTGCGTCATCGAGTGCTATTTGTTTTTCAGCATTTAGCGTGCTCAATTGCGCGAGCAGACGCGAGCGTTCCACCTGCACCATATCGGTATTACCCTGAGTTCGTTCTAAGCTCGATTTAAACCTTTCTTCTTTCTTGGCAGATAGCTCTTGCAATAAATTTGCTTTTTCGATCTTAAGCTGGGTTAACTGCTCCCTTGTTGTAGACAATGCACTTCTGAGTTTAGGCACATTTAGAGACAAGACTTGGTTTCGCTTGACTGCCGATGCATACTGTTTCTTATAATCTGACTTTACTGCCGCTTTATCAGAAGAGATATTTTGTGTTTTAGCATTATAATTCTGCAAAGCAACATCAATATTTTCTTCGTTAATTTTTATCTGGTTTTCAAGTTTGCTTATTTCAATTTCACTTAGATTTATTTGATTATTAATCGATGAAAAGGCTCTTTCAAAACCGTTGAGCAGTGTTTCAAACGTAATTAGACACAAAAAACTGATTATAACCACATACATAATAAATGATTTTCTTGAGTTCCAAAGTCCGACTACAAACGGAATTTTGGTTAACTCAACTAATGAAATCATCACAAATGGCGCTGCCAGGGTAAAAGCAGTGACTAAATCATTACCGGTAGAAATCAGCGATATAGAAATAGCTAAGCCAATAAATACAACAATTATTTCAACAACCCATGCTATTTTTCGTAAAAATACGCTGTACTTATTAAGTTCAGCGATCTCTTTTTCAGCCTGTTGATTCACCACCTTATCAACCAAAATCGGTTTTTGAATTTCTTCTACATCCCTATCTTTGCTGACCATCCTAGGGATTTTCCAGCTAACGTCCATAATGTTGCTCATAATATTTATTACCTTAGTAAAAATACAAGGATGCTTTCAACTCAATAAAGCATTGTTACCGCCTGTTTCTCGTTCATAACCCTAACTTGCAACGCGATACAGGCATATTTTCAATATAGTCAACAGGCATGAGTTACGCATGATCTGTAAAACACTAAGTCCAATTCATGCTTTTTAATGATAAATAAGCCGAGTCAGTCAACCTAAAGCAGGCATTAAGGTGAGCGGCGTCATATTTTGAAATGAAGTATGTATAGGTATTAGAATTATGATTCTAATACTGCAGGTTAATATAGAACGCGACTTCATACCGATGGGTTCTGCGCCGATGGTGGCAGTGGCATAGTTATATAAGATGTAGCTATAATGGCCGCATCCAACACAAGCTAACTACTTATAATTAATGGTTTAATCATGCTTTACAGTATCAAGTATTATGGGTAACAGACGCAGGATAGTCTGAAAAACAAGACAGTCTTTCAAATTTTGACTTCATAAAAAAATTCAGGGCCCATATAATGGAAAATAGCAGCTACTTTAATTCAGTAAATGGTTATGAATATTTTTATCCCGTAGTACAAGGCGACACACTCAGTCAAATTTTGTATAACGTTTATGGTGATAAAACGCCCAATGAAGTGCTTCGAATTTACAGAACAAAAGCCATTCCAGCAACCAAGTTAATTACCGATCACGTTGATGAATTAGGCAAAATGTCGAAATGGGCATCTCGCGGAGGAGTTGTACTCTCAGTTGCTGGCCTGGGTATTGCCTGTTCACAGATTGCCTATGAGGAAGATACTCATAAGAAAAATGAGATTTTTGCTGCAACGCCAATGGGATGGGGGGTATAACCACCACATTTGCCATTGTTGCATATCTGCTAATCGGCGTAATGGTAACGCCAAGAAAAAACCACAAGCCGCGATGATTTTCGAGGGTATGTAGATGCAAAAGTCCTTAGGCGAATGAGTTCATTAACCCATGATCTCCAACGTGCGCAAATGCTAACGGTGACATCAGCGCGGCTGTTAATGCTCTAATCCTTGTTTTACATTGACTCAAGCTAGTGATTTCACCTTCCTTTACTACCTATTAAAGTATATATGCATTGTTTTGATCAGTTTTCACTGCCTTCAGTAGGTAAATAATATACAATCCTGCCCAACTCATTGACATGACAGCAACATGGTAACAACGCAACAGTAACAACTGCAATGCAGCAACAGAATCAGCAGGATGTGATTATGCAGACAACTCTAACAGTCCCAGTGAACGTATGGCGGCAACGACTCAAAGCACTCGGTCCCGGGATCATGATGGCGACAGCGGCGGTGGGCGG
>JBLHPA010000149.1:0-4748 GCA_047628235.1 Moritella sp. | reverse complement strand
TAAAATCTCACATTCAATTTTATGACGGTATCCGCACAGAAGATATCCATGAAACCATGATCAAGGCTGCGGCTGATTTAATTAGTGAAGAAACGCCTGATTACCAGTACCTTGCTGCCCGTCTGGCGGTATTTCATCTGCGCAAGAAAGCCTATGGTAAATTTGAGCCTCCAGCGCTCTATGACCATGTGAAAAAAAATGTAGACGCACAACGTTATGATGCTCACCTGCTCGCTGATTACACCGTGGCAGATTTTGAGCAAATGGATGCATTTGTTGATCACTGGCGTGATATGAATTTTTCTTATGCCGCGATTAAACAATTAGAAGGTAAATACCTGCTCCAAAACCGTATTTCTGGTGACATATACGAGAGCCCTCAGTTCCTGTATATCCTAGTGGCAGCGAGCCTCTTCGCCAACTACGACAAATCAGTACGTATGGATTACATCCGTCGTTTTTATGAAGCAACGTCGAGCTTTAAAATATCACTGCCAACGCCAATCATGTCAGGTGTGAGAACGCCGACACGCCAATTCAGTTCTTGTGTGCTGATTGAATGCGACGACAGCCTCGATTCTATTAATGCGGCCTCTAACTCCATCGTAAAATATGTATCACAACGTGCTGGTATCGGCATTAATGCTGGCCGTATCCGTGCGTTAGGTAGCTCAATCCGTGGCGGTGAAGCGTTTCATACTGGCTGTATTCCATTTTATAAACATTTCCAGACAGCAGTGAAATCATGTTCGCAAGGTGGTGTTCGCGGTGGTGCTGCGACCCTCTTCTATCCCCTGTGGCATTTGGAAGTTGAATCTCTGTTAGTGCTAAAAAATAACCGCGGTGTTGAAGAAAACCGAGTTCGTCACTTAGATTATGGTGTTCAGATTAACCGCTTAATGTATCAGCGTCTGATTGATAATAAAGACATCACTTTATTCAGCCCGTCTGATGTTCCAGGCATGTACGATGCTTTCTTCCAAGATCAAGACGAGTTTGAGCGCCTGTACACGCTCTATGAACAGGATCAATCGATTCGCCAAAGCAAAGTTAAAGCAACTGAGTTATTTGCACTCTTAATGCAAGAACGTGCGAGTACAGGACGTATTTACATCCAACATGTGGATCACTGTAATACCCATAGTCCATTTAATCCGGCACTTGCACCGATTAGACAAAGTAACTTATGTCTTGAGATTGCACTACCGACAAAACCGCTGCAACATCCAAGTGATGACAGTGGTGAAATTGCATTATGTACACTTTCAGCCTTCAACCTGGGTGCAATTAAAAACCTGGAAGAGTTAGAAAATCTGGCTGATCTTGCTGTGCGTGCTTTAGATAGCTTGCTTGATTATCAAGACTACCCGATGCCTGCAGCTGAAAAATCAACCATGGCACGTCGTTCTCTTGGTATAGGCGTGATCAACTATGCGTATTACCTCGCTAAAAATGGCGTTAAATACTCTGATGGCAGTGCTAATAACCTCACCCATAAAACCTTTGAGGCGATTCAATTCTACCTGTTGAAAGCATCAATGAATTTATCGAAAGAACAAGGCCCTTGCCTGGCTTTTGATGAAACCACTTATGCGCAAGGTATTTTACCTATTGATACCTATAAAACGGCGCTGGATAATATTTGTGATGAACCGCTTCATCTGGATTGGGAAACATTACGTAAAGATATCCAGACCCATGGGTTACGTAACTCGACACTGACCGCATTGATGCCTTCTGAGACCTCAAGTCAGATCTCAAATGCAACCAATGGTATTGAACCACCACGTGGGCTGATCAGTATCAAGGCCAGTAAAGATGGTATTTTGAAACAAGTTGTACCAGATTATGAAAATCTACGGAACAATTACGAATTACTTTGGAACATCCCGAGCAACAAAGGCTACCTTCAGCTTGTTGGCATTATGCAGAAATTTGTCGATCAGGCGATCTCTGCCAATACCAACTACGATCCGCAGCGTTTTCCGGCACAAAAAGTACCAATGACAACGTTGTTAACCGACCTTATGCTGGCTTATAAGTACGGCTTAAAAACACTTTATTACCATAACACCCGTGATGGTGCATCTGATGTTGATGTAATGGTTAAAGAAGACGAGGATTGCGAAGGCGGTGCATGTAAGATCTAGCACTATCTAAAATGCACTTTTAACGCTAACCACTTGTAAGGGGCGGCCTAGGCTGCCAGTTACAATAAAATATAATATTGAGATCCCCCCCATGAGTTACAGTACTTTTTGCCAAACACATAATGATCAATTAAAAGAGCCAATGTTTTTTGGCCAGCCTGTCAATGTTGCTCGTTATGACCAACAGAAACATGAAATTTTTGAAAAATTAATTGAACGCCAGCTGTCATTCTTTTGGCGTCCGGAAGAAGTGGATGTCAGTAAAGATCGGATTGATTACCAGCAATTACCCGATCATGAAAAGCACATTTTTATCAGTAATCTAAAATATCAAACATTGCTAGACAGCATTCAAGGCCGTTCACCCAATGTGGCTTTCTTACCGCTAGTCTCGTTACCAGAAGTTGAAACCTGGATTGAGACCTGGTCATTCAGTGAAACGATTCACTCGCGTTCTTATACCCATATTATCCGTAATATTATGAACAATCCTTCTGAAGTTTTTGATGACATTGTTGCTAATGAAGAGATTTTAAAACGCGCAAAAGACATTGCTGGCTATTACGATGACTTGATCGACGCAACACAAAAGCTCAACCAATTTGGTGAAGGTACACATGTTATTAATGGCGAAACGATTAAAGTGAGCCAACGTGATGTGAAGAAGAAGCTTTATCTCGCCATGGTGTCTGTCAATGTATTAGAAGCAATCCGTTTTTACGTTAGTTTTGCCTGCTCATTTGCATTTGCCGAACGTGAGCTAATGGAAGGTAACGCAAAGATCATCAAGTTAATTGCCCGCGATGAAGCGCTGCATTTAACCAGCACTCAGCACATCCTCAACCTGATGGCTGACGGTAAAGATGATCCCGAGATGCAAGAGATTTCTATTGAATGCTTCCAGGAAACTCAGAAGATATTCACTGATGCCGCGCAGCAAGAAAAAGAATGGGCAGAATACCTGTTTAAAGATGGTTCTATGATAGGTCTGAATAAAGATATTCTATCTGATTACGTTGATTACATTACCAATACCCGAATGGCTGCGGTTGGCTTACCGATGCCTTTTGAAGTAAAAAGTAACCCACTACCTTGGATCAATGCCTGGTTGGTATCTGATAACGTGCAGGTTGCACCACAAGAGTCTGAAATAAGTTCATACCTTGTTGGCCAAATTAATGCGGAAATCAATCAAGATGATATCGGTACGTTTGTCCTCTAATGTGTATTGAAATCACTACAAATTCAGGGAGTTATCCGGTAGAACCGCAGGATAACTCTTTGCTTGATACTCTAGAACGTACAGGCCACCAGGTCGAGTATCAATGCCGACAAGGTTATTGTGGTGCCTGCCGCATTCCCTTATTATCGGGCACGGTAAGTTACCAAACTGAGCCGCTTGCAGCAATAACACCCGGTTCCATACTGCCCTGTTGCTGCCTCGCAGAGGGTGATATTAGGCTTGGTCTTGAAATAATGAACAAGCAACAGTAAATAGTAATTACCTCATAAAACACAGTTAAATCGGCTGTTTAGTATTCTGACAGTCGGCTTTACGCTAAATACGAGAGCCAAAGTATATCTGCAAACGAAAGTCCAATATTAATTTTGCAAAAGCCCTTAACCTTAACCATACTCTTTCCAATAACAGGGTCATCAATATCACCATTCAAATGAAGCTATTGCACTGCAAACTGTACTATTGCCATGCAAAGCCTCATTACTCATAGGACAACTTAATGTTACATGATTTAGTTGGGATAGGTATGCGTCCCCCGCATTATGAGAAACTCACGAGTGAGCAAGCGAATATAGGCTGGTTAGAGGTTCATAGTGAAAACCATTTTGAAATAAATTCCGAGGCGACTTACTATTTGGATAAGGCGTGCGAGCGTTATCCACTCAGCCTGCATGGTGTAGGTCTGTCGTTAGCATCAAATGAGTTAATTGATAAAGTCCATATCGATAATATAAAGAAATTAATTACACGCTATCATCCGTTTCGGGTTTCCGAACACCTGAGTTGGAGTTCTATTGCCGGGCAGCACTACAGCGAGTTGTTACCCGTTCTTTATACGGAGCAGAGCTTACAACATGTGATCCGCAGAATAGATCAAGTACAACAGATACTCGGACAAGAAATTTTAATCCAAAATCCCGCCTGTTATACAGAAAACAAACACAATAGCCTAACTGAAGCTGAATTTCTCATCGCACTACAGGCCGAAACAAACTGTAAAATATTGCTTGATATAAATAATGTGCATATCAGTAGCACGCACATTGGCTACGACCCTAGCAACTATTTAGATAAGATCCCAGCGAGTATCGTGGGTGAAATCCATCTCTCCGGTTGCCGTAAAAAACTGATGAATAATAAACAAATCCTTACGGAAAATCATGGCCATCAGATAACACCTGAAGTGTGGCAATTATTTGGGGAATACTTGCAACAAAGTAATACTATCCCCACCCTGATTGAATGGGATACCAACATACCTCAGTTGGGTGATCTATTGCGTGAAGCGCAAAAAGCACGGCAGATGATCTTAAAAGCCAAAAAATTCAAACAAGCCAGCTAGACGAATAGAACTAATA
>JBLHPA010000148.1:0-4836 GCA_047628235.1 Moritella sp. | reverse complement strand
TCCGGCTTCGTTCATATTCAGATTTAGGGTTAATTTTCGGTAGCGATAATGTGGTATTAATACCTGTCGCCTTTTACAATAAATTGGTCGCTCAGTGAGGTGATATGGCTGTACTCGTCATGCGTCAGCGCGATATCGACGGCGGCGACATTCTGCTGTAAATATGTCAGTCTCTTAGTACCAGGAAGTGTAATTACGTTATCGTGCCGGTGGGCTAACCACGCTAGCGAGAGTTGTGCCGTGGTACAGTGCTTGTCGTTGGCAATCGCGGACATTGACTGCGTAAATTGATTGTTGTAATCCAGGTTGTTGCCACTGAATCGCGGTAAATTCCGTCTGAAATCATTGTTATGAAGGCCGTCTAGCGAGTCGATTTCGCCACTGAGTAATCCCCTGCAGATAGGGCTGTATGCCACAAAGCTGAGGCCAAGATTATGGCAAGTATCTAGCACACCATTTTGCTCTACGTCTCTGCTCAGCAGGGAATACTCTGTCTGTATTGCACTGAGTCCTTGCTTTCCATCGGTAAGATCAAGCAGGCGGGCGTGAGCGAATTTTATATTTTCTGCGCTTACTTCAGACAAACCAACCGCCCGAATCTTCCCTTGCTTGAGTAATGTTGCCATTGCTTTCATCGCATCGCCCAGTATTTTCTTATCATCGACTACCCGATGTAGGTAATAGAGGTCAATGTAAGTACCGAGCCGTTCGGTGCTACTGTTGCAACTCGACATTATATAATCGGGACTGTTATTAAATTCACGTAAAGCAGGTTGTGATTTATCGCGGACGATGCCGCATTTAGTGGCGATAACAAGGTTTTCTCTATTGGGTATTTGATCTATCGCCTCCCCAACTAGTTTTTCATTTTCGCCATAACCATACATATCCGCGGTATCAAAAAAATTAACCCCGAGATCGACCGCGGTACTTATTACTGTCTTGGCATTTTCTTTGTCTGAGTCACCATAAAACTCCGACATTCCCATGCAACCAAGACCCTGTGAAGAAACAATAACGTCACTATTTCCGAGTTTTTTAGTTTTCATTTAACTTTCCTTATGTAATATCCGACCAAGAAATACGGAGGGTTAATGTACGATAGTATATAATACGATGGTGTATTATCGGCGTGAGTAATAGTTTGGTCAACCAAAATATTTAAAATTCTTTGGTTTTTATATTCAAGGTATTGTTTATGCGGGTTTAATTTGTTGTTCTTTGAAGGCTGGAAACTTAGGGGGCATATTCAGCACTATTTGTATGCTTGTGTGATGCTAGCGACTAACCCCATCGCACCAAGGATAGGTATAGTCGCCAGCGGTGGTTTACCTGTTATGACGTTAAACAATAAACTTATTTAAGATGTTATCCTGCTCTTGTACAAAGGAGACTTGCTCTTCCATCTGCGTGGATACATGTTGTGCGCTATCTGCAATTGTTTGAGATAATTCTTTAATATTAACCGTGTTATTATCGATCTCTTCAGCTACCAGGCTCTGCTCTTCCGCTGCAGATGCAATTTGCAGATTCATATCTGATATCTGCAGGATGGCAGCCCGAATATTATCCAGTGCCAAGGTGGTTTCACCTGCTTTTGTCACTGTGTCTGTGGCTAAATTATTACTTTGCTCCATTACTTTGGCTGCAGTGCGCGCACCCAATTGCAACTTTTCTATCATGCTGCTTATTTCAGTGGTCGACGCTTGCGTGCGTTGCGCCAATGTACGCACTTCGTCAGCTACTACGGCAAACCCTCGGCCAGATTCACCCGCCCGCGCCGCTTCGATCGCTGCATTTAATGCCAGTAAATTGGTTTGATCTGCGATGCCGTTAATGACCACGAGAATGGATTCAATATTGTTGGTCGATACCTCTAAATCATGTACAACATTCACTGCCTGTTGCAACTGAGTTGACAGTGTTGAAATAGCATCAGTGGTATGCACTACGATATTTACACCGTCTTCGACAGCACTATCAGCCTGTTGTGCTGCTAATGCTGCACCTTGCGCATTACTGGCAACATCTGTTGAAGTTGCGGCCATTTCATGCATTGCTGTAGCCAGTTGTTCAACTTCGGAAAATTGTTTCGCGAGCGCCTCTGCCGCAGATACAGAACCTTGGGATGTTGTATCTGTGCTGGTGAGGATCTTGTCAGATAACGTTTTAACCTGTTGTATTAATATCTGTAATTTTTCTGAAAAGGCATTGAAATTAGTCGCCAACTCGGCAAACTCGGTATCCGTATCAGTACTTAAACGCTGGGTCAGGTCACCCTGACCAGAGGCTGCATCGTGCATGGCGTTATTAAGTCTCTGCAGCGGACGCATTAGATATCTAAGCACAATAAGTAGCGCTAATATGGCAAATATGACAGAAGCAAGCGTAAATATGATCGCTGAAGAGCGCAGTTCTGAGAGTGATTTATGCACCTTATCATAGCCAACGATGACACCTATGTACCAGTCCTGGGTGTCGATAGGCGTAAAATCAAGATAGGAGGTTTCTCCCTGATAATCAATGACTTTCATTGTTGTCGAGATCTTTTCTGAGCCCAAAAAGCTACTCATTTTTTTGCCCAGTAGTTTTGTATCCGGGTGTAAAATAATGGTGCCCTGGCTATCGACCATGAAGAGATAACCAGCATCAAACAGGGATATTTTATTAATCTTGTCTGCCAGCTTCGATAAACTCATGTCATAAAATGCAACACCGACCAAGTTACCAGCTTGCTTGATGGGAGAGGCGATGGAAGTCACCACTTCATTGGTTTCTGAATCAGTATATGGCAAGGTCATGATCGTCTTATCGGCACTTATTGCGGCTTTATACCAAGGGCGTGTGCGCGGGTCCCATGAGGCGTCGGGTTCCCAACCTGGATCGTTCTCTATCACTGAACCATCGGATTCATAGGCCATTGCCCCGGTGATAAATGTCTCTTTAATGGTTTTAGTATCTAGGATGTCAGTAATGAACTGCGCTTGTGGATTTTTTTCAATTAGGCGGCTGGTATAATCACCCAGCTGGATTTTGGAAGATAGCTCAATATCGACGGTATTTTTAGCACCACTAACAATTTCGTTTAGGCTGTTTTGGAGTAGCTCTTCGGTTTGTTTTTGTACTTGTGAGTATTGCCAAATTGACATGATGGATAAGGCAGATAATAAAATTGCCGAGGAGGTGGCAATAATTTTGTGACTAAACTTCATCGTTAGTAACCTTTTATCATTGTTAAGAAGAGGCTGATTGCTGTAGTTAAAAAAATAGTTAAAATGTGGCTAGGTGTGTAAGGAAAATCCTACTCCGTAATAATAAATCAGTCAATTTATACGCATAATAATTATATTTCAGTGTTAATAACTGCATTTGGCTCACATTAATAGTGTTATACATCGTAACTGACTCTTATATTAGTTTAAGTGCCTTTGTTCGTTACGACTTACGCCACTCGTGTTATCCATATCTCTGAAGCGTTTAATTTTCTGTATATATATTCATCAATAGGGTTCTGACGGTTACCCACTGACAATAATGCCACGCCATACTGTGGGAGATAAAACTTTGTACTATCAGGCTTGCTTTGGTCTTTGTTGATGGTTTTGGATGTTAATATGGTTCTTTGTAATTATTATTGTCCATTTATGAGGGTTTTTGTATTGAGGGTGGGATGTTTGTTCGGTAGTATCGAGCGGGGTTTACAATTCTTTACGTGGATGGATAAAAATGAAGAAGACAATATTAGCGGTGGCAATTGTTTCAGTTGTTGGATTATCTGGTTGTGCTTCAACGGGTTCGGAACAACCTGCTAATCAGGATAACACAAGTAATGTAGTGCTTGACGATGCCGCTTCACTTGCGGATAAAAGAGTGAAGGAGTCTGCAGGAAACGTCGAACAGAATTACCTGTCAGCGGCAAATGAAAACTATGCTTATTACGCGCCTTCACATTGGAAAAAAGTGAATTCAGAATTGAAAGAGATGCGTAGCCTTGTTGCAGAGTTCGATCCAAATGATCAGGGCTTTTTTGGCGGTCCCGCTGAAAGTGATGTTATTGAACAGATTGATAATACGCAAGCATCTTTAGAGGCTGCGCAACGCATTAAGGGGCTGGTTTCTCAGTTCCTTGCACAGGCGATGGCAGATGTTAAATATTTGTCTCCCCAGATAAAGACACAGTGGAAAAACGACTTTGCTCAAATTAATCGTTCTATTTCTGGCGTTATTGCTGAGATTGAAGATGAAGGCAAAACCGCGGGTCTTGAAACGCGCCGAGCAACTATCCAAGGCCGTTTATTACAACTGGAAATTAAAATTGTAAAAAGTAACGTTTACACGCCATTATTTAAGCAAATGGGTCGGTTAAATAAAGTATTAATTCCACAATCATACTCACAAGTTAAGAAAGATTTGGTGCAATTAAATGACACGATTGGCCTAACACCTCGTAATGCTGAGCTGATTCAAACGTTGGTAGCTGGTATCGATAATGACTTGATCAGAGCCGTGAATGTGAGTTTGGAAGTTAACTGGATCAACAGTGTTAGCCGTGCAAAAAGTGAAACAATTGCATTACGCTACCGCAATGCCCTTGAGAAAATGGCTGTGAATATGGTTGGAAAAGATGTCTCCAGTCTCTCTTTTTCCGACCAAATCAGCACGCTTGAAAGTGAACTTAATCATAAATCTTCACAAGTAGCTGACGTTGAGATGAAAAAAAGTGCGGAGCAGGCAAGGCTTATTAGTGTATTGAGAGCACAGCTTGATGCAACCATCGCAGCGAGCAAATCTGCAGCCGCTCAAGTACCTGTTAATGTTGAACCTGAACCCGTTCTT
>JBLHPA010000147.1:0-4897 GCA_047628235.1 Moritella sp. | reverse complement strand
CAGAACAAGATCAGTACCTTTTTACTTTGATTAAACAAAAACTCGTCGCTGCAGGCGTTAAGATAGACAACGTTAGGCAACATGTTCACTTTGACAGCGAAGAGAACTGTGAACGTGAAAATGCCGGTAACTGGAGTCTGCGTTGTCGGTAAGTTAGGTCTAAAAAAGGAAGGATTTACACCTTCCAAATGTTGACAACGGTCATGGGTATTTATTGAGTTTATCGTGTATAGAGAAGAAAAAATCATTTACGTTTTAGTGGGTCTGATTCTGGTCATACTGCTGGCGGGCATCATCCGTTTTAATTTTACCAATGATGATATTTATGTGGAAAACAGTGATGGCAATGTCGTTAAATATGAGCGTGATCCGCTAGATAAAATAGACTATCAATCAGAAGTGATGTTAAAGCTATTTAGTATTAAAACGGCGGATGATCTCGTTATTAATATTCCTATAAGCGATACGCCACCAACAAAGGCTGCAGTAAGGTTAACTTCATTTGCTGATTTTGGTACGGCGCAGCGGGTGGCACAAGGAGACTATGTTGCTGGTGAAGTTACGCAGACAAACCGGGTCAAAGTCAGTTCCTGACGTTGACCATAACCATAACAACCCCGGAAGGACCGAAGCTGATACTCTATAAAGGTATGCACCCAAGCTGGGACCTGAACCTCGATGGCGTGAATGATGCTGAGGGAGGCTGTTATCATACGATTAATTATACTGAGCCAAAATCATGATTACACTTTGGTAGGGCATAAGGGTATTAATAACTTAAGGTAATAGCCTACTCCAATGGTGGGCTGTCGTGTGGGCTATTATAGCAAATTTCCGGAGAATTGCGTGGTGATCAAGCTACCACATTCATAGCAATGAGTGATGACCACATGTAGCTGAAGTACCACTAAAAAAAGCCTTGTCTAGCATGGCGCAGACAAGGCTTTAAATTGATACTAACTACTTTAAATAGTTATTAGGTTAAAGTCGCTATAGGTTAAATTTACCGACTACCTCTTTCAGATCGGTATTCATTGAACCCAGCTCTTGCGTGGTTGTCGCTGTTTGCTGGGCGTTCTCTGCCAATTCGTTCACGATTGACTGAATTGCTGTCATATTACGTGTCACTTCCGCACTTACCGTGCTTTGTTCTTCAGCGGCTGTTGCGATCTGAATAGTCAGCTCGCTGATCGTACCGATAGCCAGCACCATATTATCTAAGCCCTGGTTTACTTCCTGAGTATCTGTTGCCGTGGTAATGCAGCGCTCTTTAGTTTTATCCATGGCACCGACAACAGCATTTACACCTGTATTAAGCTTATTCAGCATGGCGCTGATCTCAGAGGTGCTGTTTTGTGTTCTGGCTGCCAGCGCGCGCACTTCATCGGCTACCACTGCAAATCCGCGGCCTTGTTCTCCGGCACGGGCCGCTTCGATCGCCGCATTCAGTGCTAACAAGTTAGTTTGTTCGGCAATTTCACCAATCACATTCAACACCGCACCGATCTGTTGCGTATCCTGAGCCATGCTTTCAATATTAACCACGGTATCTTCAACATCATCCAGTAATATCTGCACGTTACTCGATGCTTTTACTACTGTTGATTTTGATTGTGAAACAGAATCATTCATCTGCTGGGTTGCAGTCGCCGCTTCAGCCGCATTAGACGCTACAATGTTCGCCGTCGTGCTCATCTCTTCCATTGCCGTTACCGCTTGTTCGGTTTCTCTGGCGTGGCTAATGATAACTTCATTGGTTGTCTGGGTCTGACGTTCAACTTGAGCTAGGGAGCCAGAGATCATTGCGGATGAATCACTTACCGAGACCATCAGCTTGTGTAAATAGATAATAAAATTATTGACGGATTTACCTATATCACCCACTTCATCTTCAGTCTTGATATCAACACGTGCAGTAAGGTCGGCATTACCTTGTGCAAGTAGATCAATGTTTTCACGTAATACCACCAGACGCTGGGTTAAGCGGCTAAAGGTAATATAACAGAAGAAAATAATAGCCAGCATCATCGGCAACTGAATCGAGGCTAAAATAGTGAGGATAATACCTTCATTTTCGTGCAATGATTCAGCGGGTAGCGCGAGGGCAATAGACCAGGGGGTGCCTTTTAACGGCTCAAAATAAAGTGCATATTCTTCACCATTCTCAGCGGTATAACTGATGTAGCTAGCTGAATTTTGGTTTTGCAAATTAGTATCAACGGCTTTGATAAATGCCGAACTGGTGCGTAATGATGCGGTGGTTTTTAATAATAATTTACCGGGTAGTGCGGAGGAGTTATTGAGGATCTTACCATCTTGCTCTACGACCAGGATGTAACCGCTAAACTCTTGCTCCAATTTTTTTGCAAGTTGGTTAAAAAAACCTAAGGTCACATCGATAGTTGCGGCGCCATATAAGCTGCCATTTTTATAAATGCCCATACTACAGTTAGTGCGCGCTTCTACACTGGCCGAGTCTTTGTAGGCAGGTGCCCAGGCACATTGGCCTTTGGGTGCATTTTGCCCACTGCGATGCCAGGATTGCTCATAGTAATTAGGTGCTTCGGCGCTATTCCAGTAATCATTGGCGATGAGTTTATTGGCACTGTCGCGGTGCACGAAGGAGCTGAATTTATTTTGTCCCGTTTTACGTTGATCCGGTAACGGCCAAATACCGCCACCAAAAACATTGCTGTCGCCATATTGATCAACCAAAGCAGGCAGTAATACGTCGATTTGCTCACTCGCCAGTGTAGGGATCAGCTGAGTAATACTTTTTTGCTGCGCTTCTACTTTATTCAATTTTCCTAGAACGTTTTCGGATGCAGTCTGCAGTGATTTATGGATCACTTCTTCTGATGATTCGATCAACTTCGGTGAAATCCAGGTTTTCACTCCAATGGTTGTCAGCACCACAATTGCGAACATAAACGCAATAAAGTAGATGGAATAGATGTTTTTAATCGATTTCATAATGCAGTGCCTTATTATATTTCGTAAATTAAGTCATGATCAGTCCAGTGACTCAGTATACAGGTATAACAAGGTGTTTCAGTCTTTCACCTCACATAATGAATCGCGTATATATAAAACAAACAGTTACGGTTAATCTAGGGTGGAGTGGATCTCACCATCGGTGAAACGAGTGGTTAATTTTCCGCCAGATTGAAGTCCTATCACAGATGTTATTACCCGCTGGTTAGCATCTTGAGTGATGGAATAACCACGGGTTAATGTCGCCAATGGACTCACTGTGTGTAACTGCTGGATCAGGTTTTGCAGCTGGCTTTTATCCTGCTGTAAGCGTCGTTTCATGGCTGCATCGAGTCTCGTTTTCAGACTGGTCTGAGTTTGCTGCATGGCTGCCAATTGGTGCACCGGCGACTGCGTTTGTAGCCGACCACCAAGTTGGGTCAGGTGTAATTGCTGCTGAGTGATGCATTGCTTAACCGCCTGCGCCAAGCGCAGCGTTAATTCATCTATTTTTTGATTCTGCTGTTGCAATTTATGTTGTGGATGCTGCGCCATTAAAGACTGCTGCAGATAGCGTTGCTGGTGTTGTTTTTTTGCCAGTTGAGACTGTACCGCTTTAAGCAGACGGTTACTTAAGTTAGTGACCTGTTGCTGCAGATGAGCCTGATCCTGGCTGACTAACTCTGCAGCCGCCGACGGTGTAGGGGCGCGCATATCGGCAACGAAATCTGCGATAGTTACGTCGATCTCGTGGCCAACAGCACTTATAATCGGTAATTGGCTGTGAAAAATAGCGTGAGCTACAATCGCTTCATTGAAGCACCATAAGTCTTCTAGCGAGCCGCCACCGCGGCCGACGATCAACAGGTCAACTTCATTACGCTGATTGGCCAGATTAATGGCGTTAACGATGGCGGGAGCTGCTTGCGCTCCTTGTACTAGCGTTGGGTAAATAACCACCGGTAAGTTGGGACTGCGCCGTGCTAACACTGTTAATATATCCTGTACCGCCGCACCGGTGGCTGAGGTGATAATGCCAACTTTTTTGGCATGCAGGGGCAGTTGCTTTTTATGCTCTTGCGCAAAATAACCTTGCTGAGCTAGCGATGATTTTAATTGTTCGAATTGCTGTTGGAGTAAGCCGTCGCCCGCCGGACTCATTGATTCTATTACGAGCTGATAGTCACCACGGGGTTCGTACATGGTGACCCGTACTTTAGCTAATACCTGCTGGCCATTACCGGGGCGAAAAATCACCCGGCGATTATTGCCTTTGAACATGGCGCAGCGCACCTGGGAGCGGCTGTCTTTGAGTGACAGATACCAATGCCCTGAGGCGGGAGCAACGAAATTGGAGATCTCGCCGGTTAGCCACAAGGTGCCCATTTCCGACTCAAGCAACTGCCTAACACTGGCATTTAAGTGACTAACGGTGTAGATATTGGCATTATTCAAAATAGGACTCACTTGATGTTAGGCAGTTAGAAAAATAGTTAAGCAGTTAAAAGTAGCTAAGGAGTTATAAATTCAAAGGTAGCTAAGCAGTTATAAAACAGGACAGATCATTTCCGCGCTGTTAATTTCTGTATTATTGTAGCAGGTTTGATTTTAATGGGCATGTTGATCAACTGCAATTGGAAAAGTTAAAATAAAGTTTGCATTTAACATTTTTCATCACTATACTTCGTCCGCAATATTTATACCAATTATGTTATCCCTTAAATACCTTTTATAAGGTGAGATATTGCCATGCTAAGAATTGCCAAAGAAGCCCTTACCTTTGATGACGTACTACTTGTACCTGCTCATTCAACTGTTTTACCGAACGATGCCGACCTAAAAACCCAATTAACGAAAAATATCCAGCTAAACATTCCAATGCTTGCTGCTGCGATGGACACGGTAACTGAAGCGCGTTTAGCTA
>JBLHPA010000146.1:0-4903 GCA_047628235.1 Moritella sp. | reverse complement strand
TCGCACCGAGTAGCTGTATTATTTCGAATATCAGTTCGGATTGTGTTGCCACAAACCGAACTGTGACAATAGAGTAAAATATATGCACCCAAATGGCTGAAGAGACACCCGATGCGGTTAGAAACCCAGCCTGTCTTGATACGCCAACCGTATTTCTAACCACCACCACAAAGTCAGGACCTGGGGTAATGATCGTTACTAAAGTAATGATCAACAAGGCATAGAAATCATGACTAAACATCAGTCTACCTCATTGCATGAAAATTCAGGGCGTTGTTGCTCAGTGGTTATGTCTTTAGCTTTATATATGCATGTTGTTTTGTGAGGGGGAAGTTGCATTGTGGTACCTATGTCAAATTTGTGGTTATTAATTAGATAGGTACATATTTTCACATAAGAGCGTTGAAATTAAACTGCTTTATACTTTACAATAATGGCTTGGAATAGAGATTTTTTCGTTTAACGGAGTAAATGTGAAAAAAAACGCCAACACAATGCTTGATGTTACTGACCTGACTATTCTTGATAATCTGCAACGCGATTGTAGAATTAAGATTAATGAGTTAGGGAAACTTGTTAATTTAAGTGAAACCCCTTGTTGGAGGCGCTGGAAGCGACTTGAGAAAGAAGGGATTGTGACGAGCTATACTGCGGTTTTAGATCGAAAAAAACTGGGTTACAATATTATTGGATTTAGTCAGGTCACATTAAATGACCATAGCCCAGAACAAACAGATGGATTTGAGCAAATCATTCAAGGTTTTGATTGGGTGCCGATGTGTTTTTGTATTACGGGTAGTGCTGATTTTATTCTTCAGGTGCTGGCTAGAGATCTCGACGAATATTATGACAAGATTTCTGAAATACGCCGGATAAAAGTGGTTGATTCTATTCAATCCAATATAGCGATAAAAGAAATTAAAAACTCGTCAAAATTACCACTTTTCTGACCTGTTGTTAATTTAACCCGGATGTTTGCGGCAATAGACGATCCCCCCCTGCGTACTTTTCTCCAATTCAAAAATGCAAGTTAATGCCTTCGTTTTCCCTGGGGCGTATGCTCATGCTGATAGCCAGCATTAAAACTGATTATGTCTTGTTTAATCAGCGCATCGGCTATATACATTGGAATATCAAATAGGTTGCCGAAAGGGGGCATGGCAACCATAGCAAGTTTGGTATCAGCAATGGCCATAACGGTTTTTGAAAAACTCATTCCATCGACATTAGCCTGTTCGGCGATTTCCTGCACCGTTATCAATCAGGGTGCTTTAAGATGCTTTAATTATAGTGCTTAATCGCTTTTTAGGGTATCTAATTAAGCGTTGCCAAAAGCGAGGGGGTAAACTTCAATGTTAGGTGACTATATCTCCATCCACTAATGGTTCACCAAACACTTGGATAATATTGTTGACAACCCTAACTGGATAAGTTTCAATATCTTCAAACGCGGGCGCACTTAATACGGCACCTGTTTTTATATCAAACCGGGCACCGTGCCGTGGGCACGTTATTTCAGAACCACAAACTTCACCGCCACTTAACTCACCACCATCATGACTACACATATTCTCTATGGCGTAGAGTTCACCCGCCACATTGACCAATAGCAGGCTGTTACCCCTTAGGTCAACCAGTGTATGCATGCCGGGTTTCAACTTGTTAACAGGTAATACCGTTATCCACTGTGCCATATAAAGTGCCCATATAAGGTGTCCAGGTAAAGTGTTCCACATGAAGTGCTAATATAAACGGTGCCATATCGATTGCGCGCTATTTACCGTGTTGTATTCTAAGCCTCGCTAACGTTACAGTAGCCCTAGCTCCAGTTTAGCAACATCTGATATCATGTCGTAGCTCCAGGGAGGATCGAAAACAAGAGCCACCTCAACGTCGTCAACATGAGGGACGCTCAGACATTTATTTTTTACTTCTTCAGCTATAATCGTACCCATACCGCACCCTGCAGCTGTCAGGGTCATTGTAATGCGGACGAAATTACGGCCATCAATCAATTCATCGCAATTAACGTCATAGATTAAACCAAGATCTACAATATTAACTGGGATCTCTGGGTCATAGCAGGTTCTAATTTGATCAAATATCTGCTCCAAGTTTACCCCCTGAACGTCAGCGCTTTCTTCAACGGGTCTTGCTAAAGCTATAACCGCTTGCCCAAGAGCATCGCCATCTTCGCCAAGAACACGGCATAGCTGCCCGCTAACATAGATAGTATAGCTGTTGCCCAACGCTTGAGTAATAATGACATCACTGCCTTTAGCCAGGGTAATCGGTACGCCATTTGGAATGGTAATCGCTTTACAATCACGTAATAACGTCACGTGTTTAGTTTGTTTAAACATAGTGTTTACTCAGTCGAAACGACTTGGACATTATTGGTGCTGTCCAGCCCTGCTTTGAGTGCATGCCAGGCCAGCGTTGCGCACTTGATCCGGACTGGAAAATCTCTGACACCGCCGATTACAGTAAGCTTGCCTAAGCGCTCACAGATGTCGGCTGGTGGGGCAGGAGCAGTAACTAAGGTTTGAAAATCTTTAAAAAGTTGCAGCGCTTCTGCAATGGTAGTGTTTTTGATCCGTTCCGTCATTAGTGAGGTTGTTGCCATTGAGATCGCGCAGCCATCGCCCTCAAAGCTAGCGTCTATAATTTTGTCATTATCAAATTTCAAATAAAGCGTCAAACGGTCACCACAGAGCGGGTTGTATCCCTCTAGGCTGAAACTTGGATCGTCAAGCTTTTTGAAATTCCTCGGATGCCTACCATGATCGATGATCACTTCTTGGTACAAGGCTCGAAGTTCCTCATTCATGCCGACAACCTACTTTTGCAGTAAAAATCTGGTTAACTAGCCCTAAACCCTGAACCAGCTGTTCAATATCGGTTTCATTATTGTAGAACGAAAATGAAGCGCGAGCCGTTGCTGGCACATGAAAACGATCCATCACAGGCATGGCGCAGTGATGACCCGATCTGATTGCGACGCCCTGCTGATCGAGAATGGTGCTGATGTCATGGGGATGGGCGCTATCGAGCACAAAAGAAATAATGCTGGCCTTATGTTTGGCCGTACCAATAATGCGCAAGCCCGCTACCTGGCCCAGAGTGTCGGTGGCTAAATCGACTAACTGCCGTTCCCGTTGCGCAATATTGTCTAGGCCAATGGCCTCAATATAATCAAGCGCAACACCCAGTCCTACAACTCCAGCAATATTGGGAGTACCTGCCTCAAATTTGTAGGGTAAGCAATTATACTCGGTATGTTCAAAACTGACGCGGCTGATCATATCACCGCCGCCCTGATAGGGATCCATCGCTTCAAGATGCTGCTGTTTACCATATAACACCCCAACACCTGTAGGGCCATAAATCTTGTGACTGGAAAAGGTATAAAAATCACAGTCTAACGCTTGCACATCTAAGCTGAGGTGCGGCGCGGCTTGGGCACCATCAAGTAGAACCGGTATGCCTCTGGCATGCGCCATATCAATCATCTTCTGTACAGGATTAATCGTCCCTAGCGCATTGGACAGATGGGTTAACGCCACTATTTTTGTCTTATCATTTAACAATGACTGATATTGATCGAGAACAATTTCACCATTATCTGTTATTGGTACAACTTTTAACCGTGCGCCAGTTTGTTTGCACAGCATCTGCCAGGGCACTATGTTGGAGTGATGTTCCATCGCGCTGATCAGAATTTGATCGCCGGGTTTAACCCGAGGCCGCGCATAGCTCTGTGCCACTAGATTAATGGCTTCGGTAGCACCACGGACAAAAATGACCTGCTCGCGTAATGGCGCATTCATAAAGCGCTGTATTTTATCCCGCGTCGCTTCGTAGACCTGAGTGGCGCGTTCACTTAATTGATAAACACCGCGGTGAACATTGGCATTATCATTGCGATAGAAATGTGAGATAGCTTCAATTACAACATTGGGCTTTTGCGTGGTTGCCGCGTTATCTAAGTAGGCCAGCGGCATGCCATAAACTGTTTGTGACAAAAGGGGAAAGTCATGCCGCAGTGCTGACCAGTCAATGGCATTGAATGCTAAATCGGGTATTAGTGACATAACAGCGCTCCATCTTCTGTCGATATAAGCGGGTGTAAATCATGGGTACCACCTACCAACAGGTTAAGTTTTGTTATTACTGGCAGCAGGATGAACTTTCGCATCGCCGGATTAGTAATGTGGCCAAGTACCTCGCTGACAAAAGCATACACGAGACAGGCTTTTGCCTCTTTTTTACTGAAACCGCGGGACTGGAGATAAAATAACGCCAATGTATCTAACTGACCTACGGTGGCACCATGGCTGCATATGACATCGTCGGCATAGATCTGTAACTCAGGTTTGGTATCGACCTCTCCTTTATCACTGAGCAATAGATTTTTATTGATCTGCCGTGCATTGGATTGTTGCGCTTCAGGCTGGATCAATACCTTGCCATTAAACACCGCCCGCCCATGTCCTTGAACGACACCTTTATAAATTTGCTGGCTGTTACAGCCCGGAGCTAAATGCGTTATTTGAGTGTGATAGTCAACCTGCTGGCTGCCATCCACTAAATATGCCCCATTTAGACTACAGTCGGCGTGACTGCCGGTCAGTCTGACCTGAGTATCGTGTCGGGCAAGCGCTGCACCTAATGAATAGCTGTGGGAGATGAAGTTGCTCGCCTGCTGTTGTTCCACATACATGGCACCGATGTGGCTGCTGCTAATCGACCCATGTTGCAATTTATAGTGGTTTAAGTGTGCGTGGGGACTCAAGCGTATTTCGGTCACAGTGTTGACCAGATTATGGTTGTGCTTATTCTTGGCCTTGCTCTTGCTCTTGCTCTTGCTCTTGCTCTTGCTCTTGCTCTTGCTCTTGCTCTT
>JBLHPA010000145.1:0-4998 GCA_047628235.1 Moritella sp. | reverse complement strand
GGCAAGCTGTTTACTACCATTTTATTATCGCTACTATTTCTTAACACAAAAAATGTATCCTGTTTGATTGCGGCCACAGCAACTTCAACATCGAGCTTGCTTTCAGTTGCTTTTCCTGCGGAGTAGAATTGGGCAGAGAAAGGCCTTTTATTGATATAAACCAACTCATTATTTTGTGCTTGCTGCTGCCATGTTAGCATCAAACCTTTATCAGATTGCTTCCCTGTTAATTCTGCGCGGAGTAGCAAGGCAACAAGCAAAATAAGTACAGGCATGATAAATCCCGTTTTGTACACCTTAACGGGTAATGGATTTTGTCGCTGATAGTTAACAAGTAGTAATGCAAACGCGGGAAGTGAGGGCATCACATAACTAGACAGTATATTGCCACTAAATGTAAAGAGTATCAGTGGTGCTAATAACCAGCACCAGAGCAAACTTATAAAGCTTAGATCAGTATGATCTTCTTCTGATTCGGGGCCATTAACGCTGCGGGTTTGTTCGTTTGTACGTTTAAAGCCTTTTAACCACTGGTAAATAAAAATCGGTGTCCACGGCAGCGCGGATACAATAGCAAATAGCCAGATTGTCCCTTTTATTTCTTTATGAGCAGTCCCATAAAGATCACCTTGCCAGCCACTAATGAGAAAGCGCTTTATGTGTTCACCAACAATAAAATAGTTGAGAAAACCAGGTGAAGCATTTTCTGCAAGAACGTACCAAGGCAGTGTTGTGATGATAAATAGGGGGATACCTGTCTTCCACGGCAGGCATGTGGCTAATCGACCCCAACCTTTGTTGTAAAGCGTCCAGAGGAACAGGCTCATGCCGACCAATACAAGTGCGAGGGGCCCTTTAGCCAGCATGCCTATCGTTAAACCAATAAAAAACAGATGTCCCCATAATTTTGATTGATGTTTGTAGCTGAACCAAAATGCGACCATGCTTAGCGTGATGCCGAGTGTCAAGGCTGTATCTGTCATGACGGCACCGGTGACCACGATAAATGTCGCGGTAGTTGCGAGTATACCCACTGCTAACCACGCCTCTTGTTTTCGTGTCGGCTCTGGTTGTCTGTTATTGGTGTTATATGCTTGTAACCATACCAGAAAGAGAATAATACAGCCGGTGATTAGATGCGGGAGCCTTACTGCAAACTCAGTTACACCCAGTGCCTTGATGCCACCAGCGCTTAACCAGGTAAATAAAGGGGGTTTGCCCCAAAATGGTACCTGATAATCAAACATGGGGGTGATCCAGTTGCCGGTTTCAGCCATGATCCGTGCCATTTCACCATAACGGGCTTCGGTCGTATCCATTAATGGAAATAACCCAAGAGTTATTAGCCGTATTATGATTGCGGAAAAAACCAGTGCAAAAGCAACTTGAGTTAAGGTGAAAGGTTTTTTATTTTTGAGCATGTTATTGCTGACCTTATTTAAAATTAAGATTGTTTTTGTGTTGCTCGAACATTATGTTTGGAGGGATGAGGATAGGTACTATGCTCGTCCATAATGAGGAAGTTAGGACGCTGCTTTGATTCTATGAATAACCGGCCAATATATTCGCCCATTAGCCCGATGGATAATAATTGCACGCCGCCTAACAGTAGTAGTACGGTCATTAGTGAGGGGTAACCTGCGACAACATCCCCCCATACCAGCGTTTTGGTAATAAAAAAGACGGCCATCATCACGGCTATCCCTGATGTTATTAGACCCGCTACAGTGGCAATGCGAAGTGGACGCATGCTGAATGACGTAATACCTTCAAATGCAAGGTGAACTAACTTGGAATAATTCCATTTAGTGATGCCCGCCTGGCGTGGGTCTCGATCGAATTGTAATGTGGTGCGATTAAATCCAGGCCAAGCTAATAGGCCTTTCATAAATCGATTGCGCTCAGGTAACTCGTTGATCACATCGACTACTCTGCGATCGAGCAGACGAAAATCTCCTACGTTTTGTGGCATATTAATATCAGACAAGCGGTTGATTATTTTGTAAAACATTATTGCGGTAGTACGTTTAAGCCAACTTTCACCATGCCTTTGCTTTCGTTGCATATCGACAACATCAAAACCTTTTTGCCATTCAGTCACCATCGCGGGAATAAGTTCGGGTGGATCTTGAAGATCCGCATCAAGTAATATGATTGCTTTACCGGTCGCAATATTCATCCCTGCGGTCATCGCCGACTCTTTACCAAAATTGCGACTTAACTTGACCGATCGCACGGCATGATGTGCCGAATCAAATGTCTGCACAAGTTCCCATGAATCATCATCGCTACCGTCATCTACATAAATGATCTCACAGCTATGGGATAACGAATCTAGTACCGCAATAAGACGGGTATGACAATGCAGTAAGACCTCTGTTTCGTTGTAAAATGGAATTATGATCGACAGAAGCGCGGGGGTCGATGATTTCGGCTTATTTCTATGTTTTGAAATTGAGGTTATCATTGCTGGTGGTAACTTTGTTGGCATTGTGACGTCCAAGACAGATACATGATTTATCTAGCTTAAATCACAACATGTGGAAATTATGTTTTCGACATATTTTCTACGTTATCTTGTGGCATAATAGCCATGAATTAATCAACGATGGTCGTAAATCATGAAAATACTGTTAGTGGAAGATCACCAGGATATTGCAGGTATTATATTCGATTTCTTCGAAATCAAAGGTTATACCCTTGATTATGCAAAAGATGGTGTTCATGGCTATGAACTGGCATGTAATAATTATTATGATTTAATTATTTTGGATGTGATGATGCCGCGAATGGACGGCCTAACCGTCTGCCAAAAGCTAAGATCACACGGGGATGATACGCCGATCTTGATGTTAACGGCGCGGGATACACGGGAAGATACGCTTGCTGGATTTGATTGTGGGGCGGACGATTATTTAATCAAGCCTTTTGATTTAGATATTTTAGCCGCTAGAATTCAGGCTCTACATCGACGTCGGAGTGGCAAAAATTCTGTCAAGGCGCTAAGTTTTAATGAGTTGAAGCTAGATTTAACGACACATATCGCAACGCGCAATGAATGTAATTTTGAATTAAATCCCACCCAATTCACCATCTTAAAATTATTGATGATGCGCAAAACAGAAATAGTGACTAAAGGTGAGATTATTCATGCCATTTGGGGACATGATGAGCCCGACGGTGATGTGCTTCGCAGTCATATCTATCAGTTACGTAACCAAGTTGATAAGCCTTTCAAGCAGCATTACATCAAGACCATTCCTAAGATAGGTTACCACCTGGTAGAGGGCTATTAGTTATGGTGCAAGTACGTTCAGCCAAGCAACTTACATTTCTGTATTTTTCGATAGTTGCTTTTGCGATCATCACTATCTACGCGACGGTTCTCGATTCTACGTTAGAAGGCATTGAACAGCTGAGTATTCAAAATCGACTGTTATACCAAAAAGAAGCGATTATTGCGGCAGCCCAAGGCGATATTCAAAATAACACATTTAAGATTGATGAATTCACTACCGGGTACCTCGGACGGGATGCATTACCCGAGAGCGAATTGATAGACAGTGATTTTCCGATTGATGAGGCTGTTGAAATAACTCAAGGTTACACGGATGAAACAGAATTCTTTGTCATGAAGTTCCGTCTACCAGAAAGCGATGTTGGTGATATTTATATCGTTCATCAAGATCCCGCCTTTGAACTAGGTGAAGAAGAAATACTTCGGACCCAGGCATGGCCAATACTAACATCTTTAGGGTTACTGGTTATTAGCCTCATGGTGGTGCTGCGAATATCAGATCGTCTTACCGCACCAGTCTCCCTTTTTGCAAAGCAGATAGCCAATCGTTCACCCGACGATACAACAAAAGTTGAGTTACCGCCGGGTCTGGCAACTCGCGAATTGCTGCAGCTGGTGGAAAGTTATAACCATAATCAACAACAGATGAAGGAACTGATTGAGCGAGAGCGTTCCTTTAACCGGATGGCAAGTCATGAACTCAGGACACCACTCATGGTGATGAAAGGCGCTACAAGTCTACTGAGCTATAGCTCAGATGAGGCATTTATAAAGAAACAGCAAACCCGCTTAAAAAATGCGACCGATGAAATGAATGATTTTATCGAAGCGTTATTATCGCTGACTAAATCGGAAAAGAACCAAGCACTGTCTCAACGTTTGCTGAGTCAACACGAAATTGAAGGAATTATCAATACGCACATAGCGCTGTTAGATGATAAATCTGTTGTGGTAAATATTGAAATGCGCCAAACGCCGTCGGTGGCTATACCTGAAAGTAGCTTTAAGCTGCTATTAGGTAATCTGCTTAAGAATGCATTTGCCTGTACTGACGTGGGTTCAGTCACCGTGATTGTTGAGAGTGACAAGATTGACGTTAAAGATACGGGCATCGGATTAGATTCCAAACCAAGGGGTGATGAAGGTTATGGCCTCGGCTTGTTGATTGCGAAGGATATCTGCCGAAAATATAGCTGGACTCTAACATTGGCAAGAAATGAAACTGGCGGCTGTACTGCATTGATTCGCTTTTCAAGTATGTGCAACATCTAAAATGCATCACGGCTGCTGGAAAACCCAGCGGTCAGCGAGGGTGAAATTAACCAAGATACCCATCAGAATGCCTGGGATTATTGCAAAAACGGCTAACGCCCCCGTTAATGAAAAACCCGTAATTAATCCCCAATAACAGACTAAGTTCGGTATTGCACCAACGCAGGATGAACAGATAAACTTTGTCCATTGGCTGATATTTTCTTGCAAGCTAAGGGACGTTTGTGAGTTTTGTGCAGCAAAAGTAATATTGCGATTTAATAGCCAATTTGAATTTGCAGCAATAAAAAAAGCAAAACACCTTGCGGTAAATAACGGCATGGCTATTGATAGCAAACTCATTGTCGTTAAGTCCACTACAAAACCAATGCCACCGACCACTGCAAACTGCCAATATTTTTTATTCAATGGGTATTACTCACTAATGG
>JBLHPA010000144.1:0-5117 GCA_047628235.1 Moritella sp. | reverse complement strand
TTAGTTGAAAAGCTTGCTGAGCTAGCAGTGATGCCAGTTATTCAAATTGAGAATGCTGACGATGCGGTAAAACTGGTTGAGGTTTTATCTGAAAATGGCTTGCCTGCGGCTGAAATTACATTTCGCAGTACTGCTGCTGCTGAATCCATTCGTCGTATTCGCGCCGCATTTCCAGACGTGATCCTCTGTGCAGGTACTATTTTAACCATTGCGCAGGTAGATGAAGCTGTTACCGCAGGTGCTGATCTTATCATTAGCCCAGGCTTAAACCCGACTACGGTGCAGTACTGCATTGCTAACGGCATTAAAATTATCCCAGGGGTTAATAATCCGAGTCAGATTGAACAAGCACTAGGGCTCGGTCTCACGGTAGTTAAATTCTTCCCTGCAGAAGCGTCAGGTGGTGTTGACATGGTGAAGGCACTGGTTGGCCCTTATAGCCAAATTAAGCTTATGCCCACTGGAGGGATCAAACCAAGTAACCTGCTGGAATATTTAGGAATACCACAAGTGGTTGCCTGCGGTGGTAGCTGGATAGCGACAACATCCGCGATCCGCCACCATGATTGGGAAGGCATTGCAAACAATGTTCGTGAGACTTGCCAGCTAGTAAAGGCGTAAAAAAGCCCAAACATTTCGGTTTGGACATTTTAACCATTAGCCTGCTCATAAATCATCTGACGTGAGGATTGGTTCTTTTTTCATGGCCAATCGTTGAGGTTGGCCCGTGTCCCGGGAAAAAAACCGTTTCTTCTGGCAGTGTCCATAATTGTTGCTTAATCGCTGTCATCAAGGTATTAAAGCAACCTTGTGGAAAGTCAGTGCGGCCAATCGATCCATTAAACAGCACATCACCTACAATAACCTGCTTACTGTCTTTATGATTAAAAACAACATGACCAGGGGTATGTCCCGGTGTGTGTAGTACTGTTAATTCTTGATTGCCAAACTGAACTGTATCGCCATGGATTAACCAACGTTGTGGTACGAATGCAGGCACTTGCGGAAAGCCAAACATCTGTCCCTGCATCGGTAGCTTGTCTAACCAGAATTTATCATCGATATGCGGCCCTTCTATGTTCACGTTTAATGCCGCTGACAGTGCTTCGCTGCCGCCCACGTGATCGATATGCGCATGGGTTAACAGGATCTTCTCTACTTCCACGCCGTGCTGATTGATTTTTGCTAAAATCTTTTCAATATCGCCACCTGGATCAACAACCGCAGCTTTATTGGTTTCAGGGCAGATCAACAAGCTGCAATTTTGCTCAAAGGGGGTAACGGGAATGACTGTAACTTGCATTGCACACATCTCTCTATAAAAATAATAATGCTAGTTTACCGATTTGCTGGGCAAGTGTACATGGCGTAAATTGTTACGTTCTTGTTACATGCATATCTACATCAAAAAATCATTCTTAATGGCAGTTACTATAAATATAGTCACTATGGCAAAGTCTATTTGAAGGCGTAAATATGTACCCATTTCTGCTGAAAGCACACCCACTGTTATTGGTTGTTAGTTTGTTAAGCTTTGCATTACGTACTTTTTGGGCGATTAAGGGCTCAGACAAAATTTATAATGAAATGCTGTTTAAGATCCACAAGGTATTAAACGTGGTACTGATCCTATCTGGTTTTGCATTGTGTGTTGCGATTGGTCAATACCCGTTTATTGATGCTTGGGTCACCGAGAAATTTATCTTGTTATTTGTCTATGTAGCGTTTGCAATGCTCGCCTCTAAGCCTGAAATGAATCTTAAGATCAGAAAAGTATTTATCACTATGACCGTGGTCTTCTTTGTTGTTATGAATTACGTTATTAATGCAATTATTGATTACACCATTATTGTACTTGTTTATTACTGCTGATTTCTTTTTCGTTACGGGCAATGAGTCTGTTGCTCACTAAAACGAGTGCGCAAAGCAGAAATATAAGCGATAGCATTGGCCTATTTCCGTAATGGTTAAAGGGCGTCATTCCTTGATAAGGCACAACGTCAGCACGTAACACCCCTTTTTCAAACTGAGCTATACGCCCGAGTTCTTGACCTTGTGCATCATATATCGCGGTGATCCCGGTATTCGTGCTACGTAATACCGGGCGTTGAAATTCAAAAGCACGCATGCGGGCAATTTCCAGGTGCTGATCCGGGCCAATCGAAGTGCCAAACCAAGCGTCATTACTCACTGTTAGAATATACCCCGTTGTTGCTGACACGGTATTTACCAGACTTTGGTTAAAGGCGATCTCATAACAGATGGCGGTGGCGATGTTAACACCATTAGCGGCTAAGTTTAGCTGTTGTTCACCACCGCGTTGGAATGACGACATTGGCAGGTTAAACAGCGGCGCTATCGGCCTTAAGATGTCTTCAAACGGAACAAATTCACCAATAGGTAACAATTTATTCTTATAATACCGATCAGTCACCGGAATGGCGGCATTTTTATCTGTTTTCTGGCCTAGTACTAGAACAGCATTATAATATTCATCCCGATCTTGTACTCGTTGATAATTGATGATCCCGGTGAGCAATGTCGTATTACTTTTTTGCATACGACTTGCTGTTTGCTGTAAAAAGTCCTTAACCTGGAATTCCAGTGCAGGGATGGCAGACTCGGGCCAGATGATAATATCTGCGTCTTCATTGGCTAAGCTAAGTTGAAGATATTCATTCAATATATCATCACGATTTTCTGGCAGCCATTTTTCATTTTGATCTGTATTACCTTGGATAAGGGCGACGGATTTAGCAGCCTTCGGCTCTGTCCATTGCTGGCCAGAGAGTAAGAGTGCAATAATAATGACCGAACCTACCGTTGCTGTCGAGGCAATAATTTTTTTCTCACTGTAGGCATAGTAAATACTGGCGGTAATAAGCGTGACAGCAAAGGTAACACCTTCAACCCCGAGCACGGGCGCATAATTGACTAACAGATTATCCATTTGGCTGTAACCCAGTTGCAGCCAGGGAAAGCCAGTCATAACCCAGCCACGTAACCAGTCAGTCAGTAACCAAAGTGCCGGGAAAGCGATAAAGTAGCGCAGTAGTGCAGATTTATGGGCAAATTTATTTAGCAGGTAACCGCATAACGCAGGGTAGAGGGCCAGATAGGCACAGAGCAATACCACTAGGAGTATTGCCACTACTAAGGGCATGCCGCCGAAGTTGATGATACTGACTGCGATCCAGTGGATCCCCGCAATGAAAAAACCCAGACCCCATAGGAAAGCATAACCGGCACTTTGCTTGGCTGTTTTACCGTCAATCAGCAGAAGTAATGCAAATAATGAAATATAGAGTGCGATGCTGAAGTCAAAGGGAGCGAAAGCAAAAACACTTAAAGCGCCAGCAAGGGACGCTCCAATTTTTAAAGCCAGGTGTTTGATAGTTCATTCCTTTCTTTCGTGATTTATAAATCCAGTATTGAGTAATAAACCCTGTCTTGAGTTAAAAGTCAGTCGTAATCGCGCTAGGCGGATTCGGCTAATCGGTCTTGCTGTGCTTCAGGTACTTTGACCTGTAATTGTATGATACGTCGGCGATCAGCAGAGATAACTTTGAACCGAAATTCATCTATTGTGACAGTTTCGCCCTGTTCAGGGAGGTGACCAAAGCTATGAGCTATCATGCCGCCAATAGTATCAACTTCTTCTTCACTGAATTGAGAGGAAAAGAACTCATTAAAGTCATCAATGGGGGTGAGCGCCTGTATTGAAAAGACACTTTTATTGATCCGGCGAATATCAACTTGCGCCGATTCATTGGCATCAAATTCATCTTCGATCTCACCGACGATCTCTTCGAGAATGTCTTCGATGGTTATCAAACCGGAAACGCCGCCAAATTCATCCACAACCACTGCCATATGGTAACGTTCGGAGCGGAATTCTTTGAGTAATTTATCGACACGTTTACTTTCTGGTACAACAACTGCTGGGCGTAAAATAGAGGCTAAGTCAAAACTTGCAGCTTCTTTAGAAAATACAAATTTCAGCAAATCTTTCGCCAGTAAGATACCTTCTATATGATCTTTATCTTCATTTACAACAGGAAAGCGCGAGTGCGCAGCGTCGATCATGATAGGTAAAAATTCTTCAACACTTTGACTTTTATCAATAGTGATGATCTGGGAGCGTGGGATCATGATATCTCGGACTTTAAGTCCAGCGACTTCGAGCACACCTTTCATCATATCTTTAGTGTCTTGATCGATCAGTTCGCGGTTTTTAGCATCCTGAATGACTTCTACAAGCTCTTCTCTGTTTCTCGGCTCACCTTGGAATAATTGAGAGAATTTATCAAAAAAACCTTTTTTTGATGAACCGTTCGTAGAGTGAGGTTTGTCGTCGTTCATAGTTTGTTGTACCTAAGTTGTTTTATATTAATTAAATTACTTTTCAGTAATGTAGGGGTCTTTAAATTCAAGTTCTTGTATTATTTCTGTTTCCAGACTTTCCATTATCTCAGCGTCTTCATCGTTAATATGATCATAGCCGAGTAAATGTAAGGTACCATGAATAACCATATGCGCCCAGTGTGCGGTGAGCAGTTTTTGTTGCTCTTCCGCTTCCCGCTCTACAACTTGCTTGCAAATAACGAGGTCACCGAGTAAATCTAATTCTATGCCTTCAGGAACTTCAAATGGGAAGGAAAGCACATTGGTAGGTTTATCAATGCCTCTATAGTCACCGTTGAGCTGCTGGCTTTCTGCGATGTCAACTATCCGAATGGTGACCTCTGCGTCATCTTGGAAGCGCTTGATCACCGCCTCAAGCCAAGTTGTTATTGCGCCGGTATCTGGCAGTTGCTGTTGCTCTTCGGTGGCAATCTGTAAGTCTAGCGTGACTGTCATTCGGATTTGTCCTTACGGGTGGCATTATGATCGTAACAATCATAAGCATCTACAATTTTAGCTACAATAGGATGACGTACCACATCATTAGATATAAAAAAGTTAAAACTAATATCGTCAACTTGTTTTAATACCTCAATGGCATGGCGTAATCCTGATGTGATGTGTTTTGGTAAATCCGTTTGTGTTATATCCCCGGTTATTACTGCTTTTGAGTTAAAGCCGATCCGGGTTAAAAACATTTTCATCTGTTCCGT
>JBLHPA010000143.1:0-5118 GCA_047628235.1 Moritella sp. | reverse complement strand
TTAAATCTTTATGTGCCTGACGGATCGTGGGCAAATGAGCGGTTAGCTTAGGCTCAAAGTCAGCGCAGAATGCATCTAGTGAGTCCCAGTCCACCTCGTTCTGGTACATGCGTTTTTGCTGAGCAATGCAGGTGCTGTATCACGAGCTGTTTCAACTTGTTTATCCCTAAATTCAACCTCATTCAAGTAATCGTTAAGTTCATTGTGGAATTGGCTTTTGCTTTTCTGCCCATTTTTAACTGACTCGGGTAATTCATTTTCGTCTAATTCCACTTGCGCTAATCGCCGGGTAAACTGCGCCATTTCCCATTTACGGGTATTCTCTGCTATCTCTTTTTCCGTTGTTCCCATGACCAGAGAGTGTCTTTTATAAGGCTGCGCCAGTGCAAAATACATATCCTTAACATCAGCCAAGGAATCGTCTAAGGCGACAATAATTCCCGTGGACTTTTCTGGCAAATCAACGGTGTGGTCTGTCACTGCGCTTGCGGCCTTGTGAAGAACTAATCCAGCACCATCGCCTTCTAATTTAGGATCTGATAGCGGCGTACAGGTATTGTTAAAGCTTGCATCCCCTTCAACATCTACATCTGCGACTAACTCACTCAGTTTGGTAATGTTGGCAGTATGTGGTGCATTTTTGTAGTCGCTCATATCAAGTTGACGCATCCAGGCTTCACGGCTGGCGGCGGCATCAGTCATGTGTTCACAAACACGATCGGTCCAACGCAATGGCGCAAATGAAATAGCCAGTTTATCGCTGGTGTTGTAGAACAGGATACTCTTCGCTTCACCGGCCTGGCTGTCGGCGTGTTCTTCTACCGTATCCCACTCATATTTGGCATACGTTGACCCGGTTATTGCGTATTCGTCTAATTCGCTTTTCGTGTCGTTATACACATACAGCCATCCATCACGCAGTTGGCGCAATGTATAATCGCGCGTACCGCTAGCCATCAAGCCCGACTCTAAATTAGTGCCAGCGCTATTGAGTGGCTCGCGTTCTTCATCCAGCGATTCGGCAATTTTGTCAGAAAATGCATATCGAACGGGTAAAATACCGAGCCGCTAACCCACTGAAGGCGGTATAGGTTTTTCTTTCTCTAATCGGCAAACCAGTACTTCACCCTCTTTCGCCGGAACGGCTTTCATTACTTTATTAGGTATGGCAATTTCATCACCCGGATGGATCAGGTTAGGATCCGGACGGCGTTTTTTAAACTCAGCGTTGAGTTCATGATCATATATCGTTTGATAATTGCGGAAACCAAAACGGCGTGCAATGAGGGTAAAGTTATCCCCACTTACAACAGTATATACACTACATTTTTCTGACATTATTAATCCTTAATACAGCCGTTATGACCAATCGCCGCCATCAAATTCAGGAAAGCAAATTTTTGCA
Source organism: Moritella sp. (assembly GCA_047628235.1). Lineage (GTDB taxonomy): Bacteria > Pseudomonadota > Gammaproteobacteria > Enterobacterales > Moritellaceae > Moritella. The sequence goes on along the minus strand of JBLHPA010000143.1, from coordinate 3,713 downwards.
TTTTTATACTCAGTACCACATAGTTGCACATATCCGTCGGCATCTAATTGCCCCTTCATTTCATCCCCAGAAGTCAAGGTAACTAAATATTCAGCATTCGCCATCGGCGCATCATCATGATCAAGCAATTTAAACTCTATCAATGCAGGCTCTTCAACCGGAGCCTCGGTAACAGCTTGCTTCTGCGCAACACTACTGGTTTGTGGGTTTCTTTTCGAAGCGGCCCCTCTTACCCAATCATGGCCTTCATATTCAGGAAAGTGGATCTGAGATTGTTTATATTCATGACCAGAAAATAACTTATATCCATCGCCATCCAACTGGCCAGTGAGCTCTTCACCGGTTTGCAATCTTAAGATATAGTCAGCATTCGCAACTGGCTCTTCGTCTTGATCGAGTAACTCGACCTCCAACTCAAAGGGTCCTTCTGCTACGGCGTCGGAAATGTTTCGCCCTGCACTAGCCACTGGTGCTTTCACCGGGGCGACTAAGGGTGCAGGTATCGCCTTGCTTTCACTTGATGGTGAGTTATAAGGTTTTTCAGGTGCGGATTGCTGCAGCGTTGTAACTTTATCTGACAGTAACGCATTACCAATGCCTAGCTGCATAGAGGGATGCAATTGCCCGCGATGGTCAATCACACCTTCCATTTGTGCCTGTGGCCATTTTAATAAGACCAGATGGCCTAGCACTAATTTTTCAATGATCCTGTCGTACTTTCGCTCTGGAGGCGCTAAAAACGCGGCAGAATCATTGTGCCAATCGAGATCCCAGACCTGTATAGGGGCATGTTGTAGATGTATCTCTCGGATGATGTCAACGGCTATATACGGCCTTATCACCATTTTAAGATCAGCAGTTTTAAGTTCACTGAGTAATACTAGTTTATAAGACATGGTCAAATCCGTTTTACGCTAACAAAAAATACACACACATGATCCTATGCATGTTACAGTTTACCGTCTATCAACCCAATAAATTACTTTTAAATTAATGCCTTAATGGCACAAAGGACTGAGATGAAACTTGCTACTCAACGGTATAATAAGCAAACAACGTCACAAACGAACCTTATGCAGTTTTTTACCCTGCGATTCATCGTGCAATAACATGGCACCAAACCCGAGCTGCATTTCAACTTCGCCCAAACGGGGTTTTTTTATCTCATCGTAATCCGCTTCAACCACTAACTTGCTCTTCATCGCAGGGCCGAGGTAACCCGACACCAGCTTTTCAATGATCTTACGTTTGGCCGAATTAGGCTTGAGCTGATCAAAATCGGCAGCATTACTCGGTTTAAGTACAATTTCAATCTTACTGCTCAGATCCCACATCTGATCACCCAGCATGCTGTTTACCCCAAGGCAGGCAAAGGTGCCCTCGGGCTGATGTCGTGAACACAGTCGCGTCGCCTCATCATCTGCCATGGTTATCCACTGTCCTTGCAGTGTCTCAATTTCAACCTCACCATCAACCAGCTCGGTAAGCATGTTGCGCAAATTAGCCTCATTGCGCACCGCATGACGAAAATAACCGGCAAAATACAGTTCTAATTCTTTGTCTGCACCGGTTAAATTGCTGATCGCAACACTGATTGGATCCGTCGCGCAACAGCCATTCTGCTCATAGCCAATAGCAAAACGGTATTTTTCCCAGCTGCGGTAATACAAGGCGATAACGCGGTTGTTCAACATATCGAAAAAATCACGTAACGCATGATCTTTATGGCGCATCCGCTGCAGGACTGTTTCAGTATAATGAAACGGCAGCACGCCATTGGTGCCGGTGAGTCCCATAAAGGTAACCGCCATGTCCAATTGCTTACTACCTAAAACAGGGCTGATCTTATTGATCGGCGCCCCCGCATAACCCACCAGCTGGGCAGCAGAAAAACGCACCGCTTCTTTATTCGGAAAATTATCCCTGCCAACAGCGGCATTGTCATGGCCTGCCCGTTTCGCCTGATTTTGCAGCGCATACACAGCCTGATAAAAATCAAAATCCTGCGGCGCCTCGATCAAATCATCTTTTAGCATAGCGATCTCCCCTCAATTAAAGCAACGCTCTATTACCAACCCGAGCTGGCCATTGGTGATAGAGTTGAGTGCTGCCATGGCAGGTGATCATTAACCGGGTAAAGCTGTTAATGGCCGCAAACTGGGCAAAAAACCGGTCTAAAATCGTCGCAAAAAAGAACAAGTTATTGTCAGGGAAACCCGCCGGATTTAGTACTAAATGCACATCGTTGCCATAGCACACTCCCATCCTGCCCTGTACTTGTAATTTTGCCGTTGCCGGGGTGATGGTTAACGCTTCAATATGCTGGATCTGGGTATTGGTGACCGCATTGTCAGCAAAATTAAACAGATGTAATAAATCACACAGTTTTTCCCGTGCCTGATCACCAGAAAAATGATCCAAGCTGACCAAACGCAGTAACTGCCAACGGGTTGCCTTACCCAGTTCTGGTCGAACTGAAGCGGTAAATGGGGTCAAACAACTCGCGCTCTGCACCATGTGACCACCGGTAGGTGTCAGCAATGCCGGATTACCGCCCCCGTAAGGTAACTGCACCGGCAAATTACGATTTGAACACAACCCACGCATACTCAAGCGTTCATGGCTGCCTTGATTTGTATCCTTAGCCGTTTCCGCAAAACGGTTAAACTCACGATCCACCACTGAGATATAAAGCTCAGTTCCCTTTTGTGGCACCCCGCCTGACCAATCCGAATGCTCACGCCTTGCCACCCAAAAATGCTCTGCGTCTTGATAACTGGGATGTGTTTGGCTGTAAAACGGGCTGATAGTCTGCTTGTCAGTATTACTGCCATAGAGTGCAACATCGGTAATCGACACCACCTCAGAGCAGGACTCATCACGGTTATCTGCCACAACCCGATATTCATAAACACTGGGATCAAGAGTGATAGGTTCAAGTGCCTGTTCAAAGTAATTGATCATCGGTGTGCAGTTAAGTTTTAAACTTTCATGGTTAATATTTGATTCTAGTTCTGCCGACGGTGCCGAAAAGTAGAAATGAAACTGCACTTCTTTATGATATTCAGGGGTTAGCTTAGACAGCAGATCAACCAATTCAACAAATAAGAACTTCTGCGGGAAAACAAATTGCTCGACCAATAAACGATAGCCATCAAAGGTTTTTTTACCATATGGCAACACAGATTCATCACTGTTAAACCCGACCGCAGTTAAATGCCTTTTTTCCAGCGTTTTACTTCTGCCAAACTCATCTTGCCCACTAATGCTAATGCCAATAAGATGCTGGAATAAATGGGTATAGAGTAAAAATGCATGCTGAATTTGTCCCCCCAAATAGAATCGTAATTTATCCAGACCGACCATCGACAGATCATCACTCTCCACATAATGCTTGAGGGTAAATTGCAATACCGAGCTGGGTTTGGTTAACCAAGGTGAAACTGGGGCACTGAAAGGCGCATTCTTAAACCGAATATCTTCGATCTTAATCGGCTTAACGTCAGTGTTATAACACGTGGTAAATTCACAGTGTTTATACCCCCCAACCTGGGTAACCACACGGCTGCCCTGTTTGAATAAACTACCGTTACTGACAATTTCATTTACATTAAGTTGGCATACCGCCAAAGAAGGAATAGTCACCTGATAATCAGGTGCGAGTTGTCCCAGCAGTGCATCGGTCAATTCCGGAAAGCTGTCGTCTAACTTTT
>JBLHPA010000142.1:0-5340 GCA_047628235.1 Moritella sp. | reverse complement strand
CATAACAAAGCTGAGCATAACAAAATAATAGATATAACAAAAATCATATATGTGTTATTTCAGATGTGCAATTATTATTTTATGACAGTCTAATGACAGGCCAGCTGAGTTTTATTCTAGTAGCTCTTGTTTTACAGACAAAAGTGTTACAGACAAAATGTTCTACAAACAAAAAATCCCCCTTATCTGCAAACAAGATGGATCTCATAAAGAATTAAGTGCTACGTTTAATAGACTTGGGATTAGAAACCGTAAGAAGCGCCAAAGGTGAACGCAAGGTTACGATCTTCATCTTTACCTGTCGCAGCATTTACGCCCATGTCTTCGTCACGTAACTCAAAGTAAGGTGCTATGCCTGTACCCATAAAATCATTCTTAGTGATACGCCACTTGATATTGTAACTATTTTCGTCACCATACTGACCAAATTTGTTCGTATCTGCAAAACCACGTTGGTTATAAACAACATTTAGTTTCAGTTGTATGCTGTTATCAAAGTTATAACCTATTTTAACTAACGGGCGGCGTTGACCAATGTCATTAGCAGCAGATCCATCAAGACTTAAATCGTGCTAACACTGCGCACGCCATCATGCAGGCTACCTGCAATTTCACCTAATACTGTTGTACCTTTACTAAAGGTGTGTCCTGCTTCCAGTTATACTATTGATTTAATTCAGCATTCGCTTTTAGGTTACCTGTAATGTACGAACCATCAGCCATAGCAGGTGCTGCAACAATTGATGCGCAAAGAAGTGTTAATGCAAATTTTTTCATATTGGCCTCATTCATTTGATTATAATTAATTCAAGAAACTTTATTTTCGATCCAAAATATCAGTGTTTAATTAGATGTGAAAACTGATACACCGCCTCGACATAAAACAATGGGATTAAGATCACAAACTTAATTCACACTAAAAATAAAGTAGCTAGTAAAATTTTATTCCACCATTTTATTGCTGTAGATCATGGCATTTACTGATAATAGAGGTTTTGAGGCAACAAATTTAGCAGTGCTGAGTAACAATTACGTCACATTTGAGGTGACAATAGCCATAATATGAGTAGACTAATTATCCATTCTTTTTATTCAAACACATATTTTTGTTCAAATATTTATTTTTTGTTCAAACACTTATTAAAATCTATTGAGACTGTATGATTAGTGAATTAATTCGTTGTTTTTACCTTAGTAAAACACAACCAGGTAAACAGGGGTTTCTTGATACGATAAGCCGCTCATTCAGAGTCGGGTTTAGACATATTGATCTTAACCTCCACATTAACAATGCTAAATACCTCATGTTTCTAGAAAAAGCACGCTGGGATCATGCCATTCAAACCGATACATTTAATCTGTTATTGAAAAATAAATTAAATTTCATTGTTGCCGGTGTTGAGGTGGGCTACATTCGCGAAATTAGGCTGTTCAGTAAGTTTGAGGTTGAAACCACCTATTTAGGCTGGGATGATAAATACTTTTATCTGGAACAGAAATGCGTTGCCAATGGTAAGTTATATAATTACAGCCTGGTGAAAGCGGTATTTACTCAAAAGGGCAAAGTCATATCTCCAGAGACGGTGATGGCTATCATCCCCTCCGATAAGCGCCCGGCGCAGCTACCCGAGCACATGCGGATATGGAAAGACCTGGCAACTGCTAAGCGCGACTTCTCCACCAGCGCCCCCGTTATTGATAATGTCGCTTAAGCCACACCATGGCCTTTTGACGCACACCAAATGCGGTACCATTGTTGATTATCTAACGTTAACTTGGTCGCCGCTACCGCACTACGCACTCGCTCAATATTACCACTGCCGATGATAGGTACCGGCTGGGATGGCAGCTTTAAGATCCAGGCAAATACCACCTGACTGATTGACTGTGCCCCGGTCTCTTCCCTCACTTCATTCAAGGTATTATGCAGCCGCAGTGCTTTCGCTGAACTGAGATCAAATAACGCGCCACCCGCCAAACAAGACCAGGCCATTGGTCGAATACCCAATTGCTGCAATTGTTCCAGGCTGCCATCTTCAGTGACCGCCAGATTCATTGGATTGAGCTCGACTTGATTGGTCACCAAGGGATGGCTGCAACGAGACTGCAACAAGGAAAATTGTGCTGGGTTAAAATTGGACACACCTAAGTGCTTAATTTTTCCAGTCCGCTTAAGTAACTCTGCTGTTGCCGCCACTTCATCCGCATCCATCAATAGATCGGAACGGTGAATCAACAATACATCGAGTTGTTCAACGCCCAATCGACTGAGTGATGTATCTACCGATGCCAAGATAGCCTCGCGGCTGGTATTATAGTGATTAACATGGCCATCAGGGGCATTTTCAGGCATGAGTTCAATGCCGCATTTAGAAATGATCTCAATCTGATCTCGCATGCCAGGATCCAGCTTTAGTGCTTCACCAAACAGACTTTCACAGGATTGCAGCGCGGAACCATAAACATGGGCGTGATCAACCGTACTGATACCCAGCTCCCGATGCTGCTTAAGAAAGGTTAATCGCGCTTGTGGATCCATGTCCCAATCCGCCATGCGCCAATAGCCTTGTACTAACTGAGAAAATTCAGGACCTTCCGGTGCCATTTTAATACGAGATACACAAGTCATAACGCCTCATTCCACTTCTAATAGTAAAAGATTGTAATAATAAGAATAAGCATAGTTCACTGCATGCTTAGCATAGAGCACCAGCCTACGCTATTATCCTTTTATACACAGAGCGTGTGTTTGCAGCGTTACCCTTTGATACAAATGAATCGACTTAGTGGGTTAACGTTCACAACCTGCGTCGACAACGAGAGTCAAAATTTGTTACTCTGCTACTCACTAAAGGAACAACAGAATAGGGAATATTAGATGCGCAAAAAACACCTAATTAATGGCTTCAGTTACGGCCTTACTTACGGACTGGTAATCTGCTTGAGTTTAACCTTACCCATTGCGAGTGCTACTACGCTGGCAATCGCAGATGCAAAACCAACAACAATGTCTTCCACTGCACATTCTCAACCACAACCAAACCCAGCAGCCCAGCCAAAATCGGCGATACAACCCAAATCTAACGCCAGTGCTATATATAGCCAAATGGCGATCCATCATCCGGTCTGGGCGGCCAATGGCATGGTTGCCAGCCAGGAAGCGGTTGCCACCCAGATCGGGGTCGATATTCTGCAGCAAGGCGGCAATGCTATTGATGCCGCTGTGGCGGTTGGTTACGCACTGGCGGTCACCCTACCCCGCGCCGGTAACCTCGGTGGCGGCGGTTTTATGCTGGTGTATCTCGCCGCAGAAAAACGCGCTATCGCGATTGACTATCGTGAAGTTGCGCCACAGTCCGCTTACCAAGATATGTTTTTAGATGCCGCAGGTAACGCCGATAGCCAACTATCTCGCTATCATGGACTTGCTGTGGGAGTGCCAGGCACAGTGTTGGGTTTTGAATTAGCACTAGATAAATACGGCAGCCTGACATTAGCTCAGGTCATGGCCCCCGCAATTAAACTGGCTAGTCAGGGGATTCGGGTCACGCCTGATCTGGCCAATTCCCTCGGGGCAGTGCAAGAACGCCTCAGTCAATGGTCCAGTACCCGGACTATTTTCTATAAAACCGATGGCAGTAACTACCAGCCCGGCGAAATATTAAAACAAACCGATCTTGCCAATACCTTAACAGCCATTGCCAAACAAGGCAGCGCTGCATTTTACCGCGGTTCTATCGCAAAACAGATCAGTGATTCAGTGCAGTCGGCTGGCGGAATGATGACGCAGCAAGATCTTGCTGACTATCAGGCGGTAGAGCGCAAACCGGTGACCGGCGATTACCGTGGTTATGAAATAATTTCGATGCCACCACCCTCGTCCGGTGGTGTCCATATCGTACAAATGCTGAATATGCTGTCACAATTTCCCATCGATCAGATGGGTCATAACAGCGCTGCAACGATCCATGTGATGGCAGAATCAATGCGCCGAGCCTATGCAGATCGTAGCTTGTATCTCGGAGATCCCGACTTTGTCGAGGTACCTGTAGCGGCATTGACCAACAAAAAATATGCGGCGCAGTTAGTCAGTCAAATAGACATTACCAAAGCAACACCAAGTAGCCAGATTTCACCAGGCACCTTACTGCCTTATGAAAGTGATCAAACTACCCATTACAGTATTGTGGACAAATTTGGTAATGCGGTAAGTAATACTTATACCCTTAATTTCAGCTATGGTTCAGGCTTAGTCGCGGCAGGTACGGGAGTTTTATTGAATAATGAGATGGATGATTTTTCAGCTAAGCCCGGTGAACCCAATGGTTATGGTTTAATCGGCGGCGCTGCCAATGCAGTCGCACCGCGCAAGCGCCCGCTGAGTTCAATGACACCGACGATTATATTGAAAGATCATAAACCCTATCTGGTCACAGGCAGTCCAGGTGGATCACGGATCATCACCACAACGTTACAGGTCATCATGAATGTGATTGATCATAAAATGAATATTGCTGAAGCGAGTGCCGCCAGCCGCATACATCATCAGTGGTTACCCGATGTGTTACGCATTGAAAAAGGGCTAAACCAAGACACTGTCCGCTTATTAAAAAGTATCGGGCATAAGGTAAAAAGAAAAGCCGCGATGGGCAGTACCCAAACTATTATGCTCACCGATGAAGGGGTTTACGGCGCGTCAGACCCACGTCGTACGGGGTCATTAAGTAAAGGTTATTAAGCTGACGGTTACGAAGAGAGAAGATAGAAGATAGAAGATAGAAGTAAATGAAACCTGCCTAAATACAGGTTTCCAGTGCCGCTAGCAGGGCAAAAATGCGGGTATCTTTGATCCGATAAAACACACACTGCGCTTCTTTTCGCATCTCAATAATATCGGCTTTGCGCAGTATCGCCAGGTGCTGTGATAACGCGGACTGACTTAAGGCACTCATTGCCTGCAGCGTGGCAACAGGTAGCTCACCCTGAGCCAGCATACACAAAGCTTTTAATCGTTCAGCATGCGCTAACGTCTTCAATAAACTGGAAACATCTTCTGCTCGCTGGTTTAAGGTCAATAGTTCATCACCTTCAGCCATCGCAAATTTACAGCTTTCTGCAGTCATTAATTTTACACCTATGTTCGTTAAATATCTTTTTTATAGTAGCGCTATAGTAACCGCGTTCACTTTCTGAGACAACCCTATTTTAGATGAAGCTAAAATAATATAAATTCTTAGATAACAGCGCAACTCACAGAAGGTGCAGCATGAAAAAAATAATTGAGTTTTCCATCAACTCGCCCAAATACATCTATGCCATCATGATATTGCTGGTCGTTTT
>JBLHPA010000141.1:0-5419 GCA_047628235.1 Moritella sp. | reverse complement strand
GCGTCAAAAACACCCTGATATATATAACCAAAATCAGGCAGCACATAAGCAATAAAAATGGCAAAACAATAAAAGAAGATAAAGTAAGGAACCGTTATTTTTTTACTGTCGCCTTTAAACAATAGCGCACTAATGAAGGCCACCGGAATAATCCATAATGCCCGTGCTAACTTAAGGGTCGTGGCGATTAATAACGCTTCATCACCATACGCTGAAGCCGCGCCGACAACCGATGACGTATCGTGAATAGCAATCGCACTCCATACCCCAAAGGCATGCTGACTCATGTTCAGCAAATGTCCAATAACAGGGAAAACAAACAAGGCAACAGAATTCAAAATAAATACTGTCGCTAACGCCAGTGAGGTTTCATTGTCTTTTGCGTTGATCGCAGGGGCGATGGCGGCTATCGCACTACCACCGCAAATCGCAGTACCAGACGAAATCAGGTAACCGATTTTTTTTTCAATACCGAATGCTTTCGTCAGTACCCACCCCAGAATAAGGGTGCTGAAGATGGAGGTCACGATTAAGCCAAACCCCTCTCTGCTTGCTTCAATAGCTTGATCTAAGTTGATCCCGAAACCCAGACCGACAATCGAATACGCCAGCAATTTTTTGGTGATCTTATTAAAAGCAATATTTTGAGGTATTAACCCGAGTGTTGCCAAGGTCAGCCCGAGTACTAAAGCAATGGGAGATGAGATAACGGGCGTTAGACATAACAGCATGATCGTAATAAAAATAAGATCACTTTTTTGAAATTTATAATTGGCGAATAATTTAAGCATAAGGGGCTCTCTATTTTGTTGCCCGCATTATAATGCACTGCTTACGTTCAGTATATTAGAATTAACCTAACCAGCTGTTAAGTAATACTTAACAGCTGGTTAGGTTAATGAAACCGCTGCCACTTAATGCAGCTGCTTAGAGGAGGAGTGAAGGTGTTGCATACGCTCAGACTCATCTGCAAAAGATAATGCCAATTTACCCGAGATCTCCTGCGTTAATGCATCTAACCATTCATATCGCTTGGGAGAATGCCTTGGCAACCATATGTCTGGCATAATGAATCATTCTGAATAAGTCTTATTTTTTCTACAGATTTTTATTATTTACCAGATATGTACGTAACCAATTAATTTCAGCCTCACGCACTGCACCACCTATGTCAGGGCCTCTTTTACCCTGCTCTATCGCCAGCTGCACCACCGCTTTTTTATCTAGGCTAATCAATGCATCAACTAATTTATGAGCAAAATCGGCTTGCAGATAGGGTTTGTCAACCAAGGTTTCTCCCCGTCCCTGCGCATCACACAAACAAGCCTGAATGAATTGTGCAAAGCGTTTCGGCTGTGCTGGCGCATTCATGTTTTCAACCAGCAATTTATGCAGTTTTTTTGGTGTCATCGTAAATATTTTATGGCAGCGCATGTGATTATCACTGGTCAACACGGCTAACTGACGAAACCGATTCGGCACTTTTAACCGATTACAAAACGCGTCGATGATCGCCACGCCGACCTGCTCATGACCCTGCAGATTCCCCCGCAGCCGGTAGCAGTCAGGTTTGCCAAAATCATGGGTCAACGCTGCAAAACGGGTTTCAATATCAAACCCCAGGTCGGCCGCCCTTCTTACCGCTAACAGGGTGTGGGTAAATACGTCCCCTTCTGGGTGATGCTCTGCAGGCTGCGGCACATCCACCATGACCTCAATCTCGGGAAAAATACCCAAGCCGTTAAGCGCCATAAAATACAATTCGGGATACTTTTCACCTAAGGCTTTTTCCGTTTCTTTCCAGACCCGCTCTGGAACTAAATGCGTCAGTTCACCGCTGTCTCTGAGCTGTTCCATCAACGCGTAGGTATCGGGATGAATCGCCCATTGGTCACCGTAACGGGCAAGAAAACGCGCAATGCGCAGTACCCGCACCGGATCTTCCGCAAACGCTGGCGTGATATGCCGCAGTATTTTGTTTTTTAGATCGGCCTGGCCGTTATAGGGGTCGATAAGGTAGTTGTTGCTATCTAACGCCATGGCATTGATCGTCAGATCCCGTCGTGCCAGATCGTCTTCGAGTGTCACAGAAGTGCTCGCATCGACGACAAAACCAGTATAACCCTTACCACTTTTCCGCTCCGTCCGCGCCAGTGCATACTCCTCTTTTGTTTTCGGGTGTAGAAAAACCGGAAAATCACTGCCAACCGCCACAAAGCCCAAGGCTTCCATGTTTTCCACGGTTTCACCCACGACCACATAGTCGTTGTCTTTTGATGCGACACCCAATAATGCATCCCTGACCGCGCCGCCGACTAAGTAAACATTATTTAATTCATGCTTCATTACGATTAATTCCCCTTAGTTTGGCCTTTACTGTGCGTTCTATATGCTTAATTTATCAGTTATTTGCCTTAGCGGCATTTTTATCTACTCATGTTTTATCGAATAGTGTTTTATCGAGTAGTGTAGCCTAGCCTTTTACGCAAACGATCTGCTTTAGTGTATACACGACTTCCGCCAAATTATTTTATGCCGCCATCACTTTCTCAATATCCTTGTAGGCATAGGGAGTTTCATCAATGACAGAGGCATCCTTCCGGCATTCCACTCCCTCCGTCGCAGTGATCTTATCTTCAACGCGGTACACCTTTAGTCCAGGTCTTGATAGGCACCTGTATCTTTTTATAAGTATACATGATCACTCAGAGCCAAGACGCTCGCTGACGTAAGCCGCACACTAAAATCACAGCCTAATGATTCCAGCCTCTTATAAAAATACCTCGGTAAATTGGGGGGGGATGTGGGGATATGCAGCATACATAATGTCTGCGTTAATGACATCAGATGAAATTAGATTAAATCTGCCAGTTTAGCAATCAAGATGTGACCTAATCTGGCAGAGGTTGCCACGATCACCCTATCAAGGTTGTGCCCCATTCTGGCTTAGAGCTTTAACTCATGTGGGGAATGGGAGTTGTTTGCCATATCACAACTGATCACGCGAGCCCCATTACGAGCGCAATTGGGATCCAGACTAAGCTAGGTTAGGTTAGGTTAGGTGTAATGCTAAGGCGCTATCGCCCCCAAAGTTAGAATAATTACTTTATCCTGAAATCATAACCTGAGATTTACAGTACATTTTGGGATGTATAATTTCAGGAATTAATCGAAAAAAGTGGCCAGTATTACTTAGCCACTTCACTCGCAACAACCGTATTTAAAGGCGCTAACACCTGTCATAAAACGACCACAAATCTGCCATATAAATGTCATATGCACCCCCTATTATCAAATCAAATCACATCACTATATTCAATCTCCTATAATAGGGGTAAAAGGAAAGCTGTATGAAGCATCTTTTAGAGAAAGAATCTGATTTTAGTAACATGGTTAATGCACGTTTATCTCGGCGTCAATTTTTGATCGGGGCAACTGTCGCAGGTGCTGGTACGTTTTTAGCTGCGAGCCCTATTGCTAAAGCCGTTGCTGGCAGTTTACACAGTCACTTATTAAATTTTACTGCTATTCCAAACTCAACCAGCGATACAATAACCCTCGCTAAAGGTTATAGCAGCAGCACCTTAATGGCTTGGGGCGACCCCATTTTTGCCGATGCGCCGGCATTTAATGCGAATGGGCAACAAGACTCAGCCACGCAAGCCGCACAATTTGGCGACAATACCGATGGGATGAGCATTTTCCCACTATCAACTGACCGCGCCATTCTTGCCGTTAATAACGAATACACTAATTACCAATACCTATTTGCGCATCAAGGCAAAAGCATGACAACGGATGACGTCCTAAAAGCACAAGCGGCTGTCGGGATCACGATTGTCGAAATAGTGAAAAAAGACGGCCAATGGTCAATCGACAAAAAAGGCCAAGCTAATCGCCGTATTACCGCCAATACTGAAATGCTTGTGTCAGGGCCAGCTGCCGGTCACACCTTATTAAAAACAGCAGCAGACCCAACTGGTAAAAAGGTATTAGGTACCTTTAATAACTGTGCGAATGGTGAAACTCCATGGGGGACTTACTTAACCTGTGAAGAAAACTTTAATGCTTTTTTTGGTTCAGAAAAAGCAGCCTCTTTAACTGATGACCACCATCGTTACGGACTGAAGGCTAAACAAAGCAAGTACCAATGGCATAATCATGACCCACGTTTTGATTTATCTAAAAACCCAAATGAGCCAAACCGCCATGGCTGGGTGGTTGAAATTGATCCCAATGATCCCACTTCAACGCCCATTAAACGCACAGCGTTAGGTCGCTTCAAACATGAGAATGCAGCGCTAGTGGTTAATGATGACGGGCATGTAGTGGTTTATTTAGGCGATGATGAACGTGGTGAACATCTCTACAAATTTGTTTCAAAAAACAAATACCACACTGACAATAAAGCCGCTAACCGTAACTTACTTGATGACGGCACGTTATATGTCGCTAAGTTTGCAATGCAACAAGATAAGTTAGAAGGCGACGGACAATGGTTAGAACTGACTTACGGTAAAAATGGTTTAACCAAAGAAAATGGATTTAACGACCAAGCTGAAGTGATGATTTTTGCTCGACGCGCAGCAACACAAGTCGGCGCCACCACCATGGACAGACCAGAGTGGGTTGCCGTGCATCCTGATAAAAAGCATGTATTCTGTACCTTAACCAATAATAAACACCGTGGAAAAAAAGCAGGCCAAGATGTAGGAGGCCCCAATCCGCGCGAAGCTAATCATTATGGGCAAATTATTCGCTGGCAACCTACCAAGCATGATCATATCAGTGATACCTTTCAATGGGATTTGTATTTAATCGCAGGTAACCCAACGGTGCATAAAGATAACCTGTATGCAGGTAGTGCTAACATCAACAAAGATAATATGTTCAACAGCCCTGATGGTATCGGTTTTGATAAAGCGGGTCGTTTATGGATCCAAACCGATGGAAACTTCTCAAACCAAGGTGACTTTGTAGGCCAAGGTAATAACCAAATGTTGTGTGGGGACCCTGAAACCGGCGAGATTCGTCGTTTTTTAACTGGCCCAATAGGTTGTGAGATAACAGGCTTAACCTTCTCACAAGACCAAAAAACCATGTTCGTTGGCGTACAACATCCAACCGGTCATTTCCCACAAGGTGGCAACCATAAACCCCGTTCGACAATTGTGATGATAACCAAAGATAATGGCGGCGTGATTGGTAGCTAAAGATTAAGTTGAGCTTCTAACGGTATTCATCCTTTAATGTTTAACTCCGCACGTTAGCGATAAAAAAGACCAGGTAACATTTTATCTGGTATTTTTTCACTTAATGCCCATGAAGATCATGTGGTCAAGTATTGCCTTTTGCCATTTTAAGCTGAAAGTGATTTGCAGTCGTTCGGTGAACTTGGCCACTAATTCAGAGTAACATT
>JBLHPA010000140.1:0-5427 GCA_047628235.1 Moritella sp. | reverse complement strand
TCTAGATCTTGCTCTTTACCACCTTCGTAAAATGCACGAAGAACGTTTCTGCCGATTCGACCATAACCATTGATTGCTACTTTAATTGTCATAACTTGTATCCATTAAATGTAAGTTTGAATTAATACTCTTGCTTGGTTGTAAATTTACAAGATTCTGATCAAAAAACAAGTTTAATTACCCAAATGTATGCGTTAAATCACAAAATGTTGGAAATTTACGAAAATCATGGCATTTATATCACTGTTACTTATGTGTTCTGTACTATTTATGTCAAAAATAAAATAGGTTCTATCAAAAATATAATAGTAAGTGTTACAAGCTGTAGTCATTTTATGTCAATCTGACGTAAAAACAGATGTAAAAAGAACGCAGCCATTGCTGAGTTACTCTAATGAGTGTAATTCCTGTATCAGTTTTTTTCAATTTTTGTTCTTTATATATTATTTATACCCATACCCATACCATAAACCTTCTCTGCATATTGTGCCTTATTCTGGTGCTCAAACTGGCCTCTGAGTTAGCATTTTGAATGGTCATGGGTATAATAGCCCCAGATTTAATATTTAAGGTGTCAAATGACAGCACAGCATATTCTACAACTGGGTCAAATGGTCGGCCTGAGTTGTAACGAATTAATTATAACTGATCATGAACAAACGATTGGTGACGTAAAAACGAATGATGAGATGCTTGTTGCTCAGGTGCTCGCGGATTTTGGTTTTACCGATGATTTAGTGACTCGGCTGGAAGATGAAGTTAAGCACTTTTGGTTACAGGCTTTGCCGCCAGTTATTGTTGTTGATGAGTTATCGGTAATTCAATTTGACTTACATCTGCCTATCGAATTTGTCACAGAAGACTTGATCTGGGAAGTTAGGAGCAAGCAAGATACGCTGCAAAGCGGTGTGTTTACGCCTATCGAGTGGGAACTCAACGGTATTTACCATCTCCATGATATGGAAATACAGGGTTATCAAATTGGTTTGCAGCAGCCGCTGTCAGTAGGAAAATATCAATTAGTTATCCTCGATCAAGGCAGTGAAGAACCGCTAGGCGAAGCGACTTTATTATGTCCACCGCTAAGTTTAGCTCAGCGTGCCACTCCTAGTCGATTGACAGCGCTTAGCCGATTGACAGAGTCGAGCACGATTGAATGCGAAGCTTCGTCAGCCGCGACTATGCTCGATAGCTTACTTGATGCAACCTTTGTTGCTCATAGCCTTGTTGTGGGGGCTGACAATGGGACTGAACTTTTTTCCAAACTTGGTATCCTAAAAGCCTATTTTTCAGCGCAGCAGACAACGGCAGATTTTGTTCAGTCATTGCAAAGAATACAAACGTCAGCAACGGATTATCAGCATTGTATAGCCAGTTATTTTACCGCCTATGAGAATGCGGAGTTAAACGCTGCCGCTATGTGTGCTAGACAGCAGACCTTAACGGCTGACTGGCAAGAGGAACATGCTGGGCGTCGGCAGTTTTACCTATGGCTAGTTTGCTCGTCAAACGGGTCTATGTCGGCTAAAGAGGCCGGTAAACAAAAGCAGATGTTGCAGTCAATTTGCTTTTCGACAGATGATAGCAACACCTTTAGCAGCTGGTTATTGGCGGAGTATAGGTTGGCACATTGTAATTTGACTGATGCTGCGGGTATACCGCTAGGCCAGGGTATTAACAGCTATAAATTACGCCAGTCGCATTACGCTGCTTTTATTCAGCTAATTGAGTATATGGCTGTAAATTCAACGGCACTCATACTTAACCAGCCACTGTCAATCATGCAGCAATGGCTGGCGGTTGCAGAACAGGGGATATGGCAGAATCATGAGTTTCATGAACTACTCAGCATTATTTTGCTTTACTGTGAATTACAGGATTGCCCTTGTTATTACCAGGCTGATGCGCAATTACCCGATGAGCTCACCGAGTATTTACAAGCCAGGGGCATCCCGGCACTGAAGAGATAGTTCGCTGTAAGTGGATAGAAACTGCATATAGCTAAAATTCTGCTGAAGAGAGGTAAGTTTGATAGTTCTCTTCAGCAAATTTTCGTTCAACTATTTGTTTGGCAATAAAAATGGCCAATTTATCAATAGCAACACGCTCTGTGTTGGTTACCTTATTGGTATTATCGAACAGCGATAGATTGATATTTTTTACGTCGAGAATGGTGGCTATTCTTGACCATAAGTAAGCCCGTTTATATTGTCGTTCATGCATGTAAACCGTGATGAGTGAATAGAGTAGACTGGTGGTCATCTTGTGATCATTTTCGACTAAAGCGATGCCCTTTAATAGGCTGCTAATGGTTTTCTGCGTTTGAGTGTTGCTATAAATATTTGCTAATGCAAATTGTAATTCGGCACTGTCAAACGCCTGTTCTTGAGATTGATTTAAAAGTTTTTTCTTCGCCTTATCATCACTTTGGTATTGCCAATGGTAATAAAGCAGATAAGGATTTTCACTGTCTGCGGTCTCTTGCTCTAAGCGGATTAATTCATTATAGGTGTTCAACATGGCCAACACCCGCTTGGTCTTCAATTCACTATGTTGCCTTGGCTCAATTAGTGCAACTACCTTGATACACGTTTGAAATTTATTCAGTGATTTTAACAGTACATATTGATCAAATTCTTGAGCGGATTGTTTTAGCTGAAAACGGGAACGGATCAGTGCTTCTTTTTCTGGTACGCACCATTTGTCTTCATTAAGATCGCGACATAGCGCGGTCTCATTTTTGCAAATAACGTCGATATCATTTGGATCACTGCAGGCCACCAGTAGACTAGAACAGAATATAATAGTGAGTAAACGAAGCATGATCACAGCTTTATAGCGAGAGATCTTTAAACCCTAACATACTACAAGTTAGTATGTCTAACGGGTAGGAAAAATAGCGAACCTAATCATCTGGACCTTTTGCTCCGGCTATTTAGTAACCAGGCCGTTAAAACAAACGCTAACGCATTTTCATTGTTAAATGTTTGTGTTTTGAATGAAAGGTGAGCGGTGAAAAGTGCGCTAAATCACACTATTAGTTGGTAACTTAGCCGTTATTTTTGTATTATCACAGTCTGTTTTTGATTAAAAACCAGTCAATTGTTAATTGTCTGCTGTTTTAATGTTTCATTCGTGTAGTTGTGATTAAAAGGGAATAAAAATGCCATCTGAAAGTCATTTGATAAATTGGCAAGAGAGCCAAGAACTCGCTGAATCTATGCTACCTTTGCTAGGAAAATTGTACCGTAATAAAGGCGTCGAAATTCTTATCTATGGCCGTCCATTACAGAATGCGGCGGCTATAGATATTCAAAAAGCACACCGCGCGGTTAAACGTCATGAAGGTCGCGTACTGCCATTAACAGAAACTTTTCCAATACTGCAAATGATAAGTGAATTGCCGATTAGCACTGCACAGATTGATATCGGTCGTCTTGCCGTTCGTTATTGGGCTGAATATCAAGATTCTACAGGTATTGAGGCTTTTTTACGTACCGAATTAGCACCGGCATTAAATACCACTGATAAAGCTGAGCCGCGTGATGTGGTACTTTATGGCTTTGGTCGTATTGGTCGTTTACTGGCACGTTTGTTAGTCGATAAAACCGGTGAGAGTAATCTATTGCGTCTGCGTGCTATCGTAGTACGGGGTGGCCCTGGTGATATTGAAAAGCGCGCTTCATTATTGCGCCGTGATTCTGTGCACGGACAATTCAATGGTACGATCGACATCGATAAAGAAAACAATGCGATTATTGCCAATGGTACTTATATTAAGGTTCTTTATTCCAATGGTCCTGATCAGGTTGATTATACTGCACATGGCATCAAAAATGCGCTAGTCGTAGACAATACAGGTATCTGGCGTGATACCGATGGCCTAGGGTTGCACCTTAAATCACCGGGTGCTGTAAAAGTATTACTTACAGCGCCTGGTAAAGGCGCAATTAAAAACATTGTATATGGTGTTAACCATACTGATATTTTGCCGGAAGATAACATTGTTTCAGCGGCAAGTTGTACCACCAATGCAATCACGCCAGTATTGAAAACAATTCAAGACGAATACGGCATTATCAATGGCCACGTTGAAACGGTACATTCATATACCAATGATCAAAACCTGATCGATAACTTCCATAAAGGCGATCGCCGGGGTCGGGGTGCCGCGATGAATATGGTACTGACGTCAACGGGCGCTGCATCAGCAGTAGCTAAAGCACTACCTGAATTGAAGGGTAAACTAACGGGTAACGCTATTCGTGTCCCAACTCCTAACGTTTCTATGGCAATCATTAATTTGAACCTAGAGAAAGAAGTGGAAAAGGAGTCGCTCAATAGTTATCTGCAGGAGATGTCGTTAAGCTCGTCATTACATAATCAAATTGATTTCAGTACGTCTAAAGAGCTTGTTTCAACCGATATGGTTGGTAGCCGTTTCTCTGGTATCGTTGATGCGTTAGCGACCATCGCTGAAGGCAATCGTGCTATATTATACGTTTGGTATGATAATGAGTTTGGTTATAGCTGTCAGGTATTACGTGTTATGCAAAAAATGGCTGGTATCAATATGCGTGAATTTTCCTAACCTTGCTAAATGAGAAGGGGGGGGGGAGGCCAGCGGTCTGCCCCTTTTTTATTATTTGACCTATCCTATACACACTACCATTAGAAGGCATGTAGGCGTTTTAATACTCAGGTAACTATAGTAGGGTTACTGGTATTAATAATCTCGATATTTAACAAAGGATGTAAATATGTCAGTTGAAAAGTTATTTGCCAGCATGACCCCTGAAATTTATGAAAAACTGAAAACAGCAGTGGAATTGGGCAAATGGGAAAATGGCCTGGCACTAACTGAAGTACAAAAAGATAATTCATTACAGGCGGTAATGCTGTATCAATCACGGTTTAATACAGAACCAGAGCATTTTACGATTGGTACTGATGGTGAAATTACCATGCTGAAGAAGTCGGTGTTAAAGCGGCAATATCGCAGTAAAGAGTATCGTAATGAAGAATATCTAGGCGAAAAGTATCGAGATGATAAAAGCCAGGATCAGGAAATAATCCGTGTGGATGTTGAATAAAACTACGGGTCTAAAAAAACCAGCATTATGCTGGTTTTTTTAGAGGCTCGTGATTAACGGGCACGGAAGACGATACGACCTTTAGATAAATCGTAAGGTGTCAGTGCAACAGTTACTTTATCACCAGTAAGAATACGGATATAGTTTTTACGCATTTTGCCAGAGATATGTGCTGTTACTACGTGACCGTTTTCTAATTCAACACGAAACATTGTGTTAGGAAGTGTATCAAGAACTGTACCTTGTAGTTCAATGCTGTCTTCTTTTGCCATGAGTCCTCTTAAAATTTAATTATAGCTATTATTTGACCGACGGATAATGCCAGATTTAAGCC
>JBLHPA010000139.1:0-5462 GCA_047628235.1 Moritella sp. | reverse complement strand
GCTCAGCTCTGCAACCTGTTCAACTAAGTTCAGTAATTCTTCTGCCAGCTGGCTGTAATGCTGGTAACGTTGTGCTGAAATAACCGCCTGACTAT
Source organism: Moritella sp. (assembly GCA_047628235.1). Taxonomy (GTDB): domain Bacteria; phylum Pseudomonadota; class Gammaproteobacteria; order Enterobacterales; family Moritellaceae; genus Moritella. Next base: position 5,367 of record JBLHPA010000139.1, on the reverse strand, counting down.
GAGGATGACTGGCATCATACAAGTTTTTCGCACCAGCGAGATCCTGTGATGCAAATTCCAATTCATCCTGTGTGGGTTGGTCTGCGTAAGCAACGTAACTAAACAATGCTTTACCTGCATTGGCTGTATCAGTCAGATACCAGTCATGCCCTCGTGTTAACGGTTTTTCTTGTGTTAAATGTTTTGCATTAAATTCACTTTCACTGACTTTATGCACCGTTGCGCTGTACTCACGTATCCCCGGTTGATTACGTCTAACGTGCTTTCAATACGATAGATCTGATCACTGTCGGTAATGCTCACTGGCACTGGTACGGTAACGGCACCGTGGATCAGAGTCCAAACCGCAGGACGGAAGTCACACTGACCATCATCACTGCACCATTGCTGGTAGAAATATCCCTCACCCAGTAATGCCTGTGAAGATACGTCTAAATGATGCACATCACGGGTTTCGGGCACATATTCAGCGGCTTTATCGGTAAAGAATTGTTCCTGTTGCTTGTAACGAGCTGCCGTTTCCAGATATTTATCAGCCTGAACGAGTGCTTGATCAATTAACAGCTTAATTTCAGAACGAAACTCCGCGCTGTTAAAGACATCATCAGCATAAGCTTTTGGACTGCGTACTGCCGACTTATAACCATAGGGGTTGTAAAGATAGTCTAGTGCGAGCGATTCCACCTTATTTGATGACGTTTCACCATTTGGACGCACTTCACGCATGACCCGTTCGTATTTGTCATAATAGTAACGCGTAGTGAAACTTTCACCGTCCACCTTCATGGTGATGTCTTCAACCAAACCCGCAGCATTGTAGTAATAAAGGGGTTCATTACCATTGCCCTTATGGGAAGACAATGTACCCAGCGCACCAAATTTATCGTACGTCCATTCAGAAAGGTTGCCGCCGTCACTCCGTGTTTTCTTACGGCCTAAACGGTCATACTCTATGGTCGTGATAACCTAGTTTGCAGGTTGATGTATTGTTGCGTATTAGCTGGCATCTGATATTGAAGCGGTGACGCCTCGCGCCTGGAAAAACAACTTTGCGGATGAATTTTTTGTCTCAGATTTAGCCATCATAGAGTGATATACCCCCTGAATGATCGCTTACCTTTCAACAACAGTAACCTCAACCCCATCACCGCTGATGTTGTCATACATATTACCGTCAGCATTTCCGGCCATAGCAGTGACCGCAACAGTAAATTTATCACCGGCAAACCCTAACACGTAAATAAAACAGATATGCTCTCCGCCTACTTGTCCCTGTCGGCTATAAGGCAATGGATTGTGATTAAAGTTAATGTAGGTAAAGTCTCGGCTAACATCTTCTTGATAATAGATGACGTGGAATGAAGGGGCTTTCTCCTTTACCACCGCCTGTGTTTCGTTGCCGTATGCACTCCAACCCCAGGTTAGCAGGATAGTGGCAAACAAATGCGCCACTGTTGTTTTATTTATTAAATACAAAATTAGCCTCATTAATCCACAAACAATACATACACGTAATGCTTTAAGTATAAGGTAATGACGACAGTATAATTGTATGAGAGAGCAAATTCGCGTGATTTCATAGATTAGTGAGGTGCTAATCGAGCATCATTGCTACTCGTTTTGTCAGTAGGTGATAAATACAGGTACTGAATAATGCCAACAAGGTTAAATTATAATAGTGTTCTGCAAGACTGCTGCCCTCTTCATCTGCAACTAACCATCGGCCAAACAGCGCAGCCAGGATCATACCTGCAAATACTAACCCCATTCTTCCCAGATGCAGGCACCAGTTTTTAGGGCAGAAGGTATTGTGGGTGTTAGCTTGCGCACGCCTATCAATTTGCTCATGGCTGTTAACTTGCTCATAGCTGTTAACTTGCTCATAGCTTTGACGATCGTGATTCACACGGCCTCGGCGTAGCATTGTACAGACAGGGATAGCGAAGATAAAAATGACAATACTTATGCCAGTAAACAGCAAGGGGATCATCTCTGTGGTTGCATGCCCCAATAACGCGCTATTTTGTATGCTATTTACCGTACTGTTTGCAGTACTATCTACCGCATTATTTATTACACTACTGTACTCAAAACCCCTCATGTTTGTAGTCAGGTAGTTAGCCACTTTTTGCCCCAGCAATAAACCAATGCCGCCCACACTCCAGGTTGCCCAGAAGTGCAGACCTAGCGCCGAATTAACATAACGTGGTACCACTATAATGCTGGTAATAAACACCAGCCCAAATATAACGAGGCTCAGCAGGCACATTAATGCCGAATAGTATTTGCCGTAGGAAAATACTCCTACCTGAAGTAAACCGAGCAAGAAAAATCCACTACTTGCCAGTGATAGCTTAATTTTAAGGTCGGCAAATATTTTAAATCTATCGCTGGAAACCAGCTCACTGCTTAGTGCCATAAATGAACGTCCTTATAATTATCTTTACCCTGCATTAACGCTACAAAATAAAAAATTTCCAATAATATTTCCTAAACATACACTGATTTATCTAGATAAAATATTACACCCTATTACAGGTTTACTGCGCTTGACCTCCGCCTTGAATTTGAATCGCATTGCAAGCAAAACGGATCTCCCCCGAGCGTCTTTCTATTATTTGGGGTGATGACTGCGACTCAGGCAATGCACCAAGCAGTTGTTTTCTAAACCGATATATTTGTATATTGATGTGGTTCTCACCCTGTTTCAGCATTTTGCAAAGCACGGACTTATCAATCCAACCTTGCTCTCTTGCTGTGACGCCTTTCTGCTTATCCGCCAAACGCTGCCGCGCCAGCAACAGTAACAGGTAATGATGATTACGCTGTTTTAAATCGAAATCCTGTTGCCCTAATTTCAGCCGCAAAGAAACATGTTCTTCATTCTGACTAACATCGAAAAACACGGCTATCTCCGCCGTTTGATCTGCCCTTGGCTCTGCAACCAAGCGCGTTTCGGCACAGACTTTCGCTTCGGCAAAACGCCAAATACTCTCACTGGTGCCAACCCTATCGCCATTTTTTAACGTGGAAGTGCCAGCCTGGCTTTCACACAGCCATTGCCCTGCTGCGCTAAGATATAGGGTGATTTCCGGTGATGCTTCATTAGGTAATACCGCCATTTTTTCCAGCATAATAGTCGCTAATCCCGGAGTTTCCGGCACCAACATGCTTTGCGGCGATTCGATATCTGGCAACTGCCAACCTGGCGCATTAAGATTGCCAAAATTAATAGTATCGTTCAGTACCAATTTCAGCTTGCTACCTCGGCTAATACGCGTTCCATTCACAAACGTACCATTACTGCTGCTATCCTGCAGTACCCAAAACTCACCATCCCACAAAATCGTGGCATGCATCCGAGATGCATCAAGGTTCGTTAAGACGGTATTAACCGCATCAGGGTGACGACCAAAAATATGCTGAACCAGCAGATTGATTTGCTCACCTGTTTGCAGATTTACACATAAAGCCATAATAATTCCTCTATTCATGTCACCGATGAAACCACTTTATTCGGTGATGAACTTATTATTTGAATCTAGTCCGTTAATTAAGCGATGATAAAAGCGCTGAACGAATAGCCGCTAAAGGATGCGCACTGTCACCCTTAATACCCAGGTACGCTTTGTGGGAAACGTGCGCCTCGTGGTCGATAAAAAACTTAAAATCACACCAGACCTTTGCCGATTCAGAAGGAATCGAAATAGCCGTAAATAAGCGATTCACCTTGTTCGGTAATTCAGCAACATTGAGTAAATAACCCTGCATAGCGTGATAAAATATTGCTTTTTGCTCCGCGGGAAATAACTTATCAGCGACGTAGATCCCCAAACAAGGTTCGAGCCCCTGCTCAGTGACAGAAAGGTCTAAAAACACCCGTTGCGGAATACACCCATTATCAATCAGTTCCGTCAATAACTGAGTAACACTTGTAATAGACCCACGCCAAGCGAGCTGGAGGAGTAAATCAATCACCTGCTCAACCCTTAATACTAAATGTAACTTAATGGTCTCCACATCATTACGTACTAATCTTGAAACATGCAAAACACAGCCAAATGTAGCAATTGTTTCAAAGATAAACTGAGCTTTAGCCCGTAGGGCCTTTATATTTAAGCGTTCTGTGTTTAAATGTTCTGTATTTAAAAACCGTTTATTTTCCCTTCCACACAAAATATCAATGTATTGCAGCGCTGTTGCGACCGTGCCAGCCTTATTCAACAACCAAGGATCACCACAGCGAACAAACTTATTTAAACTCAGGTGGATGCCTGGAGAGGACATACCATTTTGACAATTATCATACTCAAACCAAAATAGCGATGGGCGTTGTGAATCTGGCAAATGCTTAACTTTATTAAGCACCTCAATTGCAGGTTCAAGCACAGACTCAGTTGGCGGTGCAGTCATCGCAGTACTGCCGTCACCTGCAATAAACTGCACATTATTAATCGACATGTTACTGATCGATATTTTATTGATAGACATGTTATTGATAGACAAGTACGAATAACAGGTCGTTAGATCAACTTGTGTTGAACTGTCCAACCTAAATTCGATATAACTGCTGAGTGGTTTCACATTTACTGGGCTTTGTGCTACGTCAATACCTTGTACAGTTTCAACATCTCGTACAACTTCAACACCTTGTAATACACCAACAATAGTGCTGCCACATGAGGGCGTCACTATCTCTGCACCAAGTTTATCCAGTACATTTTTAACCACGTCAGCTGTCATTGCTATCATCCCTAACTTATCATTATTATGCCTGATTCATTACCAGCGCATTGAGGCAGCCAATTCTGGCGCAACAAATTCGTCGGTATACTCATCCCAGCCCTGCTGAACTAGCTCTGTCTGGCCGTTGCTCCAAGCATTACCAATTTCTCTTAGTTTGGTCTTAGCACGCTCAGAGAGATTATATTTTTCCATCAATGGCTCAGGATCCGCACGAAACTGCATCGCCGCGCCATCACGGTTATTAAGTACCGCATGCACAAATTCAATATTATTTTGCTGGCTGCTAACAGCGCTAGTGTAACCCGCGTATCCAGCTTGCTGCACGTTTTTTGGCGTTGAACCCTGGATATTCTCAGCAACTACGGCTGGACTTGCGGCACCAATTGTAATGGCAGCGAAGGTTAATGCTTTTGCGTTTGAACTGAATTTCATCATTATTATTTCCTTATAATTAATGTCATTTGATCGTAATGTAAAAGTTATACTTAAGATCTCAACATCGACTAAACAAACCTTTTGTTCAGCACTGAGCCTTCACAGATTAAAATATCTTTTTTATTCATAACCTCCTTTTTTATGCTGTTTTTACTATTTGCTTTTAGCTATTAGCTATTAGCTATT
>JBLHPA010000138.1:0-5804 GCA_047628235.1 Moritella sp. | reverse complement strand
AGTTGTCACAACTTGGGTTTTTTTATTTAAGTAAAAACCGCATTTGCCGATATAATCAACGAGTCTTCAGAATAATTTATGTTTGGGTTGATTAAAATGCGCAATTTACCGTTCACCTTACTATCTACCTTACAGTCTACTGTACATGCTTCTTTGATCGGCCTAGCGCTGTTTTCTGGGGCGGTTTGTATGGCACAAAACGATCCACAACAAAACCCACAACAAAACCCACAACAAAACCCACAACAAAACCCACAACAAAACCCACAACAAAACCCACAACAAAACCAGCCAGTGGGTGAAAAAGAGCGACTGATTATCGAGAATGGCAAGCAGGCTATTGCTGCGGAACTGGCAGGTTCTGTCGACGGGGGATATTTGGCATTTCCGAGTGCGGTGGAGCTCTACACTGAAGATGAGCTCAATCGATTAATCGCCGAAAATAAACACCTGCAGCGCATTAAAGCGGACGACTGTCAGTTAGTCCAGGATATTAAAGCCAGGGCTGAACGGGTGAAGCTACCTTCCTACCAATTTTTGTGGGGTGATATGCTGGCCTGGGGCGTTTGCGTTGATGTTAATGTGGACTTGGGCATGTATTATATTCGAGCATCTGCGCATCAGGGACAACCTCGCGCACTCGAACAGCTCGGTCGTTACTACGTACAGGGACAATTTGTACAGCAGGATACTGCACGGGCGATACCCTTGTTGCAGCAGTCGGCGAAGCTGGATTTTTTACCGGCAAAATTGCAACTGGCAGAGCTGCTGGTCCGGGGTTACGGCAGCCCTTATGATTATCAAACTGCCTACACTTATTTGTATAATACGACGACGGGTGATCCAAAGATGCACCGCAAAGTAACGCGCTTGCTGCGCCAGCTTGAAAATAAAATGCCACAACACGTTGTCACGACTGCGAAACGGCAGGCAAAATATAATTAACGGCTGAAAATAGCCCGTTTCATTCGATTCAGCGGGCATTTAGCACTATCCTTCTAGTATACCCAAACTGTTTAGGTATATAATCACTTCGTTGTTATCCCTCCAATTTGGACTTTCTATGAGTAAAGACCCTTTCCACTCCCGTGAGCAGGAAAAATATAATAATCCTATTCCTAGTCGAGAGTTTATTCTTGATTATCTTCGCAGCTTAGAGATGCCTGTTAATCGTGAGCAAGTGTTTGCCGGGTTAAAGTTACAAGGTGATGAACACGAAGAGGCTTTACGTCGTCGCCTACGCGCGATGGAGCGAGATGGACAGCTGGTTTTCTGTCGTAATCGTACCTATGCATTACCTGAACGGTTAGACTTGCTTGAAGGGACTGTACTGGGTCATCGCGATGGTTTTGGTTTTTTCCGACCGGATGACGGCAGTAAAGATCTCTTTATCTCTGCGCGCCAAATGTCGACACTGTTTCATGGTGATAAGATCCTGGCGCAACCGATAAAAGAAAATTTTAAAGGCAAAAAAGAAGCGCGTTTTGTGCGACTGTTGGAAGGCCACACATTACAATTGGTTGGTCGGGTGTTTATCGACAATGGTGCGGCATTTGTCCGCCCTGATGATAGCCGTATTCGCCAAGAGATCCGGATAGATCAAGAATTCCGTAACGGTGCCCGCCAAGGGCAGATGGTCGTTGTCGAGATCATGAAGCGACCGACCTTTAATTTGTCTGCACTGGGCAAGGTTGTGGAAGTATTGGGTGAAAACATGGCTCCCGGCATGGAGATCCAGGTTGCTATCCGCACCCATGATATTCCGCATGTGTGGCCAGAGCATATCCTCGATGATATGGCTGATTTATCACCGGAAGTACCGGAAACGGCGAAACTAGCACGGGTTGATTTACGTGAATTACCTTTAGTTACTATCGATGGTGAAGATGCCCGCGATTTTGATGATGCCGTATTCTGTGAACCGAAGAAAAGTGGTGGTTGGCGTTTATGGGTCGCAATAGCGGATGTAAGTGCTTATGTTAAAACCAATTCAGAGTTAGATCTGGAAGCACAAAATCGCGGTAATTCAGTGTATTTCCCGGAACAAGTCATTCCGATGTTACCGGAAGCATTATCCAACGGTTTGTGTTCACTCAATCCCCACGTGGATCGCTTGTGTATGGTTTGTGAAATGACCATTTCTGATGCAGGACGCTTATCCGGTTACAAGTTTTATGAAGCGGTGATGAATTCACATGCGCGGTTAACTTACACCAAGGTAGCAAATATCCTTGATGGCGATGCTGCATTACGTGAAGAATACAGCACTGTCGTACCGCACTTAGAACACTTACATAACATGTACAAGGTGCTTAAACACGCTCGCCATGAACGCGGTGCGATTGAGTTTGAAACACTGGAAACACGTTTTGTTTTCAACAAGCATCGTAAGATCGAGAAGATCGTACCTGTGGTACGTAATGATGCGCATAAGTTGATTGAAGAATGCATGATTTTAGCCAATGTATCGGCAGCGCGCTTTGTCAGCAAACATAAAGCGGCCGCTTTATTACGGGTGCATGATACGCCAAGCGAAGAAAAACTGGCTAATTTTAGAAGTTTCTTAAACGAAAGTGGCTTGCAGCTTGATGGCGGTTTAAAACCAACACCATTGGATTATGCTGATCTGATCAGTCGTATTCAGGATCGTCCGGATAAAGACCTTATTCAGACCATGTTATTACGCTCAATGAAGCAGGCAGTATATCAGCCGGAAAATAACGGCCACTTTGGTCTGGCTTTGACTGCATACGGTCACTTTACTTCGCCAATCCGTCGCTATCCCGATCTGGTATTGCATCGTGCGATTAAATACCAACTTGCCTTACAAACACACCAAGACGGTGATAAAACCAAGCTGCTAACGAAGCGCTGGACTCAATCGGGTGGTTATTGTTACCTGGTTGAAGATGTTGAGACATTGGGAGAACATTGTTCGACTACAGAACGTCGTGCAGATGACGCGACTCGTGATGTCGCCGACTTCCTGAAATGTGAATACATGCAGGATCATTTAGGTGATACATTTGCAGGTGTCATCGCGGCGGTGACTGGTTTCGGTTTCTTCGTGCGTATCCGCGACCTCAATATTGATGGGTTAGTACATGTAACCAGCCTACGCGGTGATTATTATAATTTTGATGGGGCGCGTCAGGTATTACGTGGCGAATCAAGTGGTCAAGAATACCGTTTAGGCGATGAAGTCGTCGTTAATGTGTTAGCGATTAACATGAACGACAAAAAAATTGATCTTGAGTTACATGATGATGCTCCGACCAAGCCGAGTCGTCGTTCAAAGCGCAAGCCAGCAGGTAAGACAACATCAGCAACCGCAGACAGCGCGGGTACTGATAAAAAGAAAAAACGCAGTAAGCTGACGCTGAAAAATAAAGGCAAACCAGCGGCGGAATCTGCAGCTAAGCCTAAGCCTAGTAGTGCGGCTGCGACTAATACGGTTAAGCCAAAAGTGAGCGGTGATAAAGCTGAGCAGGCAACAGTGACGGCAACTGATCAAGCAAAACCGGCCAAGATAAAGGCAAAGAAAAAATCACGTCCAGGCAGGGCTGCAAGAGCCAAGCTTAAATCAGAATAATAATGGTTACAAAGGTAGAGATAAATAATGAGCAGTGAACTAATTTTCGGCATGCATGCAGTTAATTCATTATTGGAGCACGAACCTGAGCGCTTCATTGAAGTGTTTGTATTAAAAGGTCGTGAAGACGAACGTTTAGCGTCGTTAGTGGAAAAATTAAATAATATCGGCATTGCTATACAGCTTGTTAACCGTAAAACACTGGATAACAAGTGTGATGGTGGCCGACATAATGGTGTACTGGCACGGGTTATTGAAGGTAAAAAACTAAATGAATCCGATCTTGATACTTTACTCGATCGTATTGCCGAAAAAGATGAGCAACCCTTATTATTGATTCTGGATGGGATAACAGATCCCCATAACCTGGGTGCTTGTTTACGTAGTGCTGATGCAGCCGGTGTACACGCGGTTATTGTACCAAAAGATAAATCGGTACAGTTAACGTCTGTCGTGCGCAAAGTTGCGTGTGGCGCTGCTGAGACCGTGCCACTGATTGCGGTGACCAACCTTGCGCGGACGATGCGTGAACTGCAAGATCGGCGCGTATGGATTGTCGGTACGGCTGGTGAAGCAACTCAAGATCTCTACCAACCTAAGTTAACAGGGCCACTGGCGATTGCTATGGGCTCGGAAGATAAAGGTTTACGTCGCCTCACTCGCGAACACTGTGATGAATTGATCAGTATCCCGATGGCAGGCAGTGTGTCGAGCTTAAATGTATCGGTAGCAACGGGTATTTGTTTGTTTGAAGTAGTACGTCAGCGTCAAGCGAAGTAGGATGCTTTAAAATAAAATAACATGCTTTAATATAAATGAGTGTGATTAATGTAAAAAGCGCCGATTGGCGCTTTTTTATTGCGTGAATAAACTCAGACAGTATCCGCTGATACTGTTAGGCATCCATGACGTCAGAATTTGTTTTTGTGGCACCCTCGTTCAATTCATTGTGGTTAGCGATACGGGCACCCCTTGGAATTTTAATGACAAGGGTTTTAGCCACATCATCATGTAGACAACGGCGTTTTTTGCCACGAAATATGGCGAGAAAATTACCTATGGTGACAACAAAACCAAGCAGGGGAACATAAGCAACTAACCAGAATGGCAGATAGCGTTTCAGGATCATTTCCTGCAGGCTGAGTTTATGACCATCTTCACCGACTACGGCAATGCCAACAATGCGCTTACCCAGCGTTTGGCCGTATTCTTTGAGCAGGTAGCTGTTGAGCGCCATGAACAATAAGATCTCAAGCAATGAAATCTTTATTTGGGTTGCAAGTGAAATGGTAAAGTTTGCATCAATGCCAGCGTTCATATTTAGCAAATCAAAACCGAGAATAAAGGGAACCAGCATAACCGTGGGAAAGACGACTTTGTCTAATACCGCTGCTTGGAAGCGTTGGCCTAGCGTTGCGAGTTCAATATGATGACGAGATGGCGAAGATTCTTGCTGCATAGGGTTTCTGTATCTGCTAATTAATGTGGAGTTAATACTAGATGATAATCAATCCCTATTGTAACAAGCAAGATTTACTCGCATATTCTTTCTATTAACTTTTATTATCTCTTAATTTACCGCCCAATTCTCTTTCTAAAACGCCTCTCTGTTGTGCTATCGGATATTATGCAAACGCAGGCTTATCTGTAAGCTTATTATCAGAAGCACGGTTTTACGGCTGTAACGCAACCGTATAGGGAAGATAGAATTCGGCATGTAGATATGAGTTGGCAAACGACCGATTCGTTGCCGAGAAGCTGACAACAAAAATAACCAACAGAAAGAACGATAATATATAAGATAATAGTATGCGAGCCATAACAAGTCCTTGTTTTATATATTAAAAGCAGAATTATAACTGCAATATTGTGCCATGAATTAACTATGGCATAAAAAGTAACAGATATTTTTTACAATTTAATGATAAAAACTAAAATCAGCTTTTGTTATTAGAAAGTAGTCATGCTAAACGCGCTGGTATTATTAATGCTTCGTACATACCCAAGCGCCTTCAAAATACAGAAAATGGTATTCTCTTTTCAAATGTGTATATATATATATTTCTTTCTGGTTGAATTGTTGGCGACAACACTATATAATTCGCGGTCTCAAAATCAGTCATTTTATTATACGTTCCTTGCCTCGATGGTAACGACTGAGCCGGAGACGAGGCTGATTAAACCCGTGAGGAGCATACGATGCGTCATTACG
>JBLHPA010000137.1:0-5911 GCA_047628235.1 Moritella sp. | reverse complement strand
GCAACGCAATCAATAGCAACACCACTCATATCAATCCAGGCTAGTCATGCAGATGGCTTTGATCTGATTGTTTCTAATCCCCCTTATTTTGTTCACGGGCAAACGTTTGAAAGCGATTCTCGACAGACGGCGCGTCACACTGCAAGTCTCAGCCATCAAGATCTTATTGATTGTGCATTGCCATTATTAAGCCGCACTGGCAGCATTGCGCTGGTGTTACCTTATGCTGCCGGTTGTGAACTCATTGCTTATTGCCAGCGTCTCGGCGGGCTGAGTATGGAATGCGTCAATATTAAAACTACCCCCAATAAACCTTATAAGCGAATGCTGCTCAAAATTAGCCATGGCGAACAAGCTGTACAGAGTAAAGAACTGATTATACATGCCAATGGCGGTGAATACTCCAGTGATTACCGGGATCTAACCCGTGATTTCTACTTGAATATGTAATAGTCCAGTTTAAAATGTTGATTTAGACTTGCACTTCATCATCAAATTGTTAGTATCAGATGATCATTGGTGAGTGGCAGATATAAAATTCTTAATAAGAATAAAATAATAATACTTTGTGCTACACCAGCTTAGCAAAGCAATTTGTTAAGACCGCTTCATGGAAGAAGTCGATATACAAAACACAACTAGACCCATAAGCAGAGAGTACAATAATGACGAGTAAGTTAAAAACAGCCGATGTGTTAGCTATCGGTTTTATGACATTTGCCTTCTTTTTAGGCGCGGGCAACATTATCTTCCCCCCGCTAGCAGGTAATTTAGCAGGGCAATCATTTGTGCCTGCAATGTTTGGTTTTCTGGTGACCGCTGTAGGTCTGCCGCTGATCACTATTGTTGCCGTAGCAAAAGCGGGCGGTGGTCTGTTGACTATGACGCGTTTTTTGCCTGCAGCAGCAACAACAGCAATTGCGGTGGCTATCTACATTATTATTGGTCCAGCATTTGCAGCGCCAAGAACGAGCCTTGTGGCGTATGAAATGGGGATCAAACCCTTTTTAGGTGAATCGGCGAGCACCACTACGTTGGCCATTTATTCTGTACTATTTTTTGTTATTACGGCTTATTTTGCGTTAAGTAAAGGCAAGCTAATTGATAACATTGGTAAGATATTAACACCTGCGTTGGTCGTGTTACTAAGCGTATTAGCCATTGCTGTATTTATCATGCCACAGGGTGAAATTGGGCTTGCAAAAGACGCGTATGTTGAAAACCCATTCACAAAAGGTTTCTTAGAAGGCTATAACACCATGGATACGTTTGCATCCCTGATGTTTGGTATGTTGATCATCAATGTATTAAAGAGTAAGGGTGTATCGGATAAAGCGAGTCAGTTTAAATATTTGGTCATGGCTGGCTCGATAGCGGCGGCTGGACTGGCATTTGTGTATATCGCTTTATTCTACCTTGGTGCGACAAGTCAGTCCTTGATGGCTGGCACTGCTGATGTTAACGGTGCTGTGATCCTGGCAAGTTATGTACAGGCGCTATTTGGGCTGCCTGGCCAATATATTCTTGCTGCAGTGGTTACGCTAGCCTGTTTAACAACGTCGGTAGGTCTTGCTAGTGCGGTAGCTGAATTTTTCCATGAATTAAAACCACAGTGGTCTTATAAACGACTTGTGCTGATTAACTGCACGGCTTGTGCAGTTGTGGCGAATGTTGGTCTGTCTCAATTGATCAGTATTTCAATCCCAGTGTTGTTTGCGATTTATCCGGTGGCCATTGCCATTGTCGCATTGACGCTACTGCAGGAACGCTTTCCAAAACCACAATTGGCTTATCGTGTCGTCATTGTTGTCGCGTTTATGTTTGGTATATTAGATGGCCTAAAGGTTGCTGGTTTTACGATGGCAGGCTTTGAATTTTTGCCACTGTTTGATAAAGGTTTAGCTTGGGTATTACCGACCGCGCTGGCGATTTGTGTCTCCATGTTTGCAATGGGTTCACAGGCTAAAGTTAATGCTGTACCAGAAAGATAACCCAGTGTTATTATGATGATTAATCCGTCCCTGGTGGCGGATTTTTTGTTTTAGTTACTATAATAAGGGATGTTTGATGAGTACTGAAATCGGGTTAGCACTGGCAATCGTCTTTATCATTGAAGGCATAGCGCCGATGTTGGCCCCTAAACAATGGCAGCAGATGTTAGCTGTTATCGCTCAGCAGCCAAGCGACAAAATTCGTAAATATGCCGGTTGTCTGGTGATCGCAGGTATTACGTTATTGTTTATGTTGTAATATATTCGCTCCGCTGTGGAGTAGGTAAATCTGTATTTTTCGATTTTAAAGAGATAGGGATCAAAATTTTTAAACATTTTGATTTAAATTTTGCTAGAATCTTCCTTTAACCAACAAGCGCGACGGTATCATGGGAAAGAATGTAGTTATTCTGGGCACTCAATGGGGTGACGAAGGTAAAGGTAAAGTAGTTGATTTATTAACTGACAGAGCTAAATATGTTGTTCGCTATCAAGGTGGTCACAATGCTGGTCATACATTAGTTCTCAACGGTGAAAAAACAGTTCTGCACTTAATTCCATCAGGTATTTTACGTGCTAACGTAAAATGCATCATTGGTAACGGTGTTGTATTAGCGCCTGACGCATTAATGACTGAAGTTAAAATGCTCGAAGATCGAGGCATTCCTGCTCGCGAGCGTATGCTTATCAGCGAAGCGTGTCCATTAATCCTGCCATATCATGTATCTTTAGATGCTGCACGTGAAAAAGCACGTGGTAAAAAAGCAATTGGTACAACGGGTCGTGGTATTGGTCCCGCTTACGAAGACAAAGTAGCCCGTCGTGGCCTACGTGTTGGCGATTTATTCAACATGGAACAATTTGCAGTTAAGCTGAAAGATGTTATGGAATACCATAATTTCCAGCTACAGCATTATTACAATGAACCTGAAGTAAGCTACGAAGATGTGCTTGCTCAAATGCACGAAGTAGCTCCGATCCTGTTAGACATGATTGTAGACGTTACGTCTCTGCTTGATGATGCTCGCCTACGTGGTGATGATATTATGTTTGAAGGTGCTCAAGGTACATTACTTGATATCGATCACGGTACTTATCCTTATGTTACATCATCAAACACAACTGCTGGTGGCGTAGCGACTGGTAGTGGTTTTGGTCCATGTCACATCGATTACGTATTGGGTATCACTAAAGCTTACACTACACGTGTTGGCGCAGGTCCGTTCCCGACAGAACTTGATGACGAAATTGGTAACCATCTAGGTACTAAGGGTCATGAGTTTGGTGCGACTACAGGACGTGAGCGTCGTTGTGGTTGGTTTGATGCCGTAGCAATAAAACGAGCTATTCAGTTAAACAGTATTACAGGTTTCTGCCTGACTAAACTTGATGTGCTTGATGGTTTAGAAACATTGAAGATCTGTACTGGTTACATGCAGCAAGATGGTTCTATCCTTGATGTGCCACCTATGGCCGCTGATGGTTATGAGTTAGTTGAACCTGTGTATGAAGAAATGCCAGGTTGGAGCGAGGAAACATATGGCGCGACTTCACTAGCACAATTACCAGAAGCGGCTATCGCTTACATCAAGCGTATTGAAGCCATTACGGGTGTGCCGATTGATATCGTATCTACAGGTCCTGATCGTAATGAGACAATGGTTTTAGTTAATCCATTTGATGCTTAATTTGACTCAGTCTGGTTGCAGTTCAGAATTGTAAAAACGGGGCTGTAAAAATCGGATTGTCAAAAATTGAGTAATAAAAAAGGTCGCATATGCGACCTTTTTTTATATCTTTAAAAACAGTAGTTAATTACTTCTGTTCGCAGCAATATGCGCCAGTGAAATAAGTGCTTGTTTATATTCTGACTCAGGCAGCAGAGTGAGGGATTGTACGGCCAACTCTGCTTCCTGTTGCGCCTTATCAACACAATAGTGAAGCGAACCGTTGCGATCTAGGATATCGAGGATCTGTTCAAGGTTATCCATGCCGTTCATTTTCTCAATCGCGTCACGGATCTGGTTTGCATCTTCAGGTGTGCCATTGGTCATTGCGTGGATCAAGGGCAAGGTGGGTTTACCTTCTGCTAGGTCATCTCCGACGTTTTTACCCATCTCTTGGGCATCTGCAGTATAATCCATGACATCATCAATGAGCTGGAATGCCGCGCCAAGATGAACCCCATAATCGATCATGGCCTGTTCGATTTCCGGTGGTTGCTCTGCAATAATGGCTGCAAGCTGAGTCGCAGCTTCAAAGAGTTTGGCGGTTTTATAGTAGATCACATCCATATAACGCGCTTCATCTGTGTCGGCATCATTACAATTCATTAATTGTAATACTTCACCTTCGGCAATCACATTCGTTGCATCAGATAAAATATCGATAACTTTGCTGTTATTTAGCTTTGCCATCATCTGAAATGAACGTGAGTACAAAAAGTCACCGACCAATACACTGGCTGCATTGCCAAATGTCGCATTGGCTGTGTCCCTGCCTCGGCGCATATCTGATTCATCGACTACATCGTCATGCAGCAGCG
Source organism: Moritella sp. (assembly GCA_047628235.1). Taxonomy (GTDB): domain Bacteria; phylum Pseudomonadota; class Gammaproteobacteria; order Enterobacterales; family Moritellaceae; genus Moritella. The sequence continues at coordinate 1,375 of JBLHPA010000137.1, read as the reverse complement.
TTGATGTGTGGATAAATTCGATGATGGCTGCGATATCAATATGCTGCTGACCTTGGTAACCGAGGGCGCGGGCACTTAATGTGGCGATTAACGGACGAATGCGCTTTCCGCCAGCATTGACAATGTAATAACCCACTTGATTAACGAGGGCAACATCCGAGTGCAGTCGAGCTAAAATGAGTTCATTGACAGCGTCCATATCTTGCTGTGTTAACGCTTGGATAGCTTTTAGATCCATGTATAAAAATTCCGTGCTGCTTTTAAGGTGTTTAATATGACGTTAAGATAGACCTAATACCTGATATAGATAAATTGTTCAATATCGGTCTATAGTTAAATGATATTCTAGGATATAGAATATTTGTCAATTATTTGTGAGTAATTGTACACTAAATCGCTATAGCCGGAAGAAGAAAGCGTTAGCGATTTACCCCTTTGATCAATATTTATATTTATTTTTAAAATCAGCTTGCCTAACGGGCGTCTTTTGAGTAGAATTCGCGCCATTGTTATAAATTATCATGACGTGTCGCTGCCAAGGGCTAGCTGGACACGGATCGGAGTCAGAAAACATGTACGCTGTTTTCCTTAGCGGTGGTAAACAACACCGTGTAGCTGAAGGCCAAACACTTCGTCTAGAATTATTAGACGTTGCAGCTGGTTCAAGCATCGAATTTAATGAAGTATTAATGGTAGCTAACGGCGAGAATATCGAAGTTGGCGCACCTTACCTGGAAGGTAAAAAAATCACTGCTGAAGTGGTATCTCATGGTCGTGCGGATAAGATTAAAATCATCTATTTCCGTCGTCGTAAGCACTCTCGTAAACAGATGGGTCACCGTCAATGGTTTACAGAAGTTAAGATTACTAAAATCGCTTAATTAGGAGTACTAAAAGATGGCACATAAGAAAGCTGGTGGTAGTACCAACAACGGTCGTGATTCAGAAAGCAAACGCCTAGGTGTTAAGCGTTTTGGTGGAGAATCAGTTCTTGCGGGTAACATTCTAGTTCGTCAACGTGGTACTAAATTCCACGCTGGTACAAACGTAGGTTGTGGTCGTGACCACACTCTATTTGCTAAATCAAGCGGTAAAGTGCAGTTCGAAATTAAAGGACCACAAAGCCGTAAGTTTATTAGCATTGTAGCTGAATAATTTCAGCTAAAACTAAGAATCTTAAAACCCCGCCTATATGGCGGGGTTTTTTTATTGCTAAAATATAGTAATAGAAACAGAAAAATGATTGGTGTAAATGATTGGTTTATCTCCGTAATTAAGAGTATTTCAGGACTTTATCCGATTGGTACAGTTGATAGTTACACGGATTAGTTGATTAACGGACGAATTAATCGATGAATTAATCGATGAATTAATC
>JBLHPA010000136.1:0-6190 GCA_047628235.1 Moritella sp. | reverse complement strand
GTGGTATCGGTTTTGAAAGTAGTGGTCTTGCTGCTGCTCACGCTATCCACAATGGTCTGACTAAGCTTGAAGAATGTCATCACCTGTTCCACGGTGAGAAAGTAGCTTTCGGTACACTAGTACACCTCGTACTTGAAAACGCGCCTATGGAAGAAATTAACGAACTGCTTGAATTCTGTCGCAGCGTAGGTCTACCAACCAACCTACATGCGATGGGTGTGAAAGAGCTTGACCGTGCTAAACTACTTGAAGTAGCAGAAGCATCATGCGCTGAAGGTGAAACAATTCACAATATGCCATTTGAAGTGACCCCTGTCTCTGTATTGTCTGCAATCTTAGTTGCACACGACCTGGGTTCTAAGTAATCACGCTAGAAAATCGCTAACCTGAATGAAAATACCGCTTTTATAGCGGTATTTTTTTACCCATTTTTCAGGGCTAACATTTACTGAATAATAGTCTGTTAAAGTAAGGCTGCTGTTGCTGGTCGGGACGCCAGCCTCAAGCCCCCATAGATGGGTTTACTGCGTGCAAGCCGTCTTTAACCGTCTCGTCCTATATAGATTATTGACTCGACCACTTTTTCTACGCCCTATTCCACTATAATTTTGATCTGGTTAACTATTTGGGGCGTAGTCTGGCGGAATGATGTTTTGTTTATCCCACTGCTTTATCCTATAAGGCATTAATGGAATAACTCTGGTCTGAAGATGAAACTCAATAAACTAAGTCTTGTACTCTTGCTTGTTTCACCAAGCTTGTTTGCCTCTGCCAATTTAACCATAGCAACAACAACTCACAGTCGAGATTTTCCGCTCTCTGGCGATTCACCCTTGGTGGTACCGCTAACCAAAGCGAGTTACACCCTAACGGTCACTGACATTGCTGGAAATTGTAAAGCCCAACAAAATCAAAAAGTGCGTTTTAACCAGCCGCTGAGTTTAAATTGTGCCGCGCCCACAGAATTGCCAATTAAGATCCGCTTTAACGGGGATTACGCATTTTCATTTGATGCCGTCAATCATACATTACTGATAAAACGTCAACCGAAAAAATCGGCTAATAAAGTGTTCAAGCGTCAATTGCCACAGGTTCAGTGCGATAGCTACGCCGGTGGTGAAGTCACGATCCAACTATCTGATACCTTTAAAGACGGTACTCAGTTGCAAGATGCCTTGAGTGGACAAACCGTTACTGTTAACCAGCAGAGCGTAATACTGACACCGGCAAGCAATAGTGGTGGTTTAGTCTTACTGGCCCCCCTTAAAAAACCAATCGAAACGGCGGAATTTAACTGGCGCAATGCAAATATTTACTTTGTCATGATCGACCGTTTTCGTAACGGCGACAGCAGCAACGATAACAGTTATGGCCGTCAAAAAGACGGGAAAGATGAAGTTGGCACTTTTCATGGCGGCGATCTTAAGGGCGTAATTGAAAAACTCGATTACATCCAAAGCCTAGGCACAGATGCTATCTGGCTCTCGCCGATTGTGGAGCAGGTACACGGGTTTGTGGCGGGCGGTAGCGCAGGTTCATTCCCATTTTATAGTTACCATGGCTACTGGGCACGGGACTTTACCAAAATTGATGCCAATTTCGGCAATGAAGAAGACCTTGCTCGTCTGGTAGACGAAGCCCATAAGCGCGGCATAAAAATTCTGCTTGATGCCGTAATCAATCACGCCGGATATGCTACTTTAGCCGATCTGCAGCAAGATCAAATACCAGTGGTATCTCCACTCCCAAACTGGCCCGCAGCATGGAACAGTTGGGCGCCAGGCTCTGGTCAAGAGCAAGAGCAAGAGAAAAAAAAAGGCCTGAACTGGAACAGTTTCCACGCACAAATTGATTATACCAGTAAGGCTTGGAGCAAGTGGTGGGGTGGCGATTGGGTGCGCACCGGACTGCCCGGTTATCCAAAACCCGGCAGCAATGACCAAACCATGTCTCTGGCTGGTTTACCCGATTTTATCACCGAATCAACCAAGGCCGTGATACCACCAACATGGCTGCTTAACAACCCAGATACACGGGTGACAGCACGTGATGATTTTACTGTGGCAGATTACCTAATTGAGTGGCAAACCAATTGGGTTAAACGATTTGGCATTGATGGTTATCGCGTTGATACCGTGAAACACGTCTCTGGCAACGTCTGGAAACGACTGAAAAAAGAAGCCTCGCTCAGTTTAGAAAGCTGGCGATCTGAAAATGATAAAACCGGCCAGCCATTTTGGATGATGGGTGAAGTGTGGGGACACACGGCTTATCGCAGTCACTATTTTGACGATGGTTTTGATGCACTGATTAATTTCGATATGCAAAAAAAAATGGACAAGGGCGCTACCTGTTTTAGTAAAATGGCAGATACGTATGCAAGTTACGCCCAAACACTCAAAGAGGAACCCGACTTTAACCCGGTGAGTTATATGTCATCTCACGACACAGAGCTATTTTTTGGTCGGTTTAAATCATTTGATATGCAACGCAATGCAGCCAATGCACTGCTGCTTAGTCCTGGAGCCGTACAGATTTACTACGGGGATGAGGTAGCGAGAAACATTGGCCCTTATGCAGATGATTTCCACCAAGGTACCCGTTCCGATATGAACTGGACATTGGATGATCAGCGCCAACAGTTACTCAAGCACTGGCAAGCCCTTGGAAAATTTAGACAGGCTCACCCCGCTATTGGTGCTGGCGTACACAGCGAGATCAGCCAAGCAAATGGCTATGCGTTTTCCCGAACCCTAGGCAACGATAAGGTAGTCGTGGCATTCGTAGGTAAACAGAAAGACAAATAACAAAATGAATAGCACTGCGTGCTTGTGATAAAATTGATACCCAAGTCATCTGAAAATGCAAAATATGCTGCATTTTTAAATGGCTGGATTATCACATCATATTATTTATTTAACTCTTTACTCAGCAGGCGCTTAGCTAAGTGTTCCTCAAATCCTTTGGGGTTTGATAAGCTCATACGTTGCAGCAATGTCTGTATTTCTACCGTAGGTTTTGTTGCTGTAATAGCCTGCAACAATAGCTTAATTTTGCCACCTTTTGACTGACCTGTTTTTTTCAATGATTTTAATGCCTTGAGCAATTTCAGTTCAGAATCAGTATAGCTACAGCCCTGTGGAAACTTAGGAAATACATTTTTTTTCATATATTTATTGCATAGTTCAGCAATAGACTGCGGCGTATTGTTACAAAATGCCGCTGGTATCGCGTAATCAGCTGCCACCTTACCCGCATCTTTTGCCTGTTGCAGTAACTTATTCTGGAACCTAGAATCCGCAATTTTGATCAACTCGGTATAAACGATATGATCCCGCTTTCCGCGTAGATCAGCAATACCATATTCGGTAACGACGATATCACGCAATTGTCGAGGGATAGTTGTATGACCGTAATTGAACAATATATTTGATTGCAGTTTGCCATTACGTATGCAGCAACTGTGTAGTTTCAAAATAGAACGCGAGTCTTTCATCTGGTGAGATTGAGCAACAAAGTTATATTGACCGCCCACACCACTGACAACTTGGCCATTTTCCAATGCATCAGAAATCACTGAACCATCTAACGTCACCATCATGGCTGAATTGAAAAAGCGGGCTTCTTTACGTTGCAACTGTTTGATTTTTTGCGTTCCCAAAAAGTGGTCATACAGATCATTCACATATTTGACACTCGTCATGCAGAATTTAGAGTGATCCTCTTCGCTCATGTCATTCAGTGCTTTATAAAATGCTTTCGGACCAATAAAAAATGCGCCGTGCATCACAACACCACCTTTCAGTTTATCACCCAGGCAGTGCAGTTTAACCCACTCTAGTGCTTCTGAAATGCTCAGATCCGCTATGCAGCGATGCTCATTGCTGTATAAAACGCCTTGGATCAGGCTCACCGTAGCGTTAAACACACCTACCTTTTGCAGGTGTTCCACATCACCAGCGGTTAATATGGGTGATATCGCTTTATGCTGCAGCAGACAAGTAATAGTATTGATGTCAACCTTAGTGGTAATGCGGTTTTCATTAAGCAATGTTTGTAGCATAACATCAGCAAATACCTCCCGCGTCAGGATCCCCGCACGGTATAAGTGCATAAAACCATCGACCATAAGCTCGCTACAGCCATATAAACCTTGACTGAAGATATCTCGCTGACCGATTTTTTCCATAATCGGAAATTTTTCCGCTACCTTCAAGTCTGCAAGTACCTGATTATAGATTGTATTACGTTGATGCCGCAGCAGCAGGCTGCAGCTCAACGCACTGCAGAGCGAACCAATACCAAGCTGAAGCGTACCGCCATCTTTGACTAAGCTACTGGCATAAATACCTATTATATGATCTTCATTTGAAATAGGCGCTTCAGGTACTGCGAATAAAGCGTAATCTTTGCGCTGACTTTCCAGAACGAAATCTAGCTTATTAGCATTAATTTCAGCATGGTTACGCATAAAAGGCATGTTAGAGTTTACTTCACCTACACACGCCAATTTTCTGCCGTTTGCGCGTAACTCTTCTAATTCAGGAATAAGGTCTAACGCCAGATCCGAGTTACAGCCAAGACTGTAGGTGGTGACACCATCAATTTGGCGCTCAGCTACAATTTGGGCAACGACATTAACGCCTTTGTCTATTAAGTCTCGGCCGATATGCGTGTAGTTAGAACTGGTATAGTTGAGTTGCTGCGTACTATTCAAAAAACTGCCCGCTTTAAAGAAGAATTCGAAAACAGTGACATTATCTGGCAGCAATTTATTCCGCAGATCTTTCATGTAAAGGAGCTCTTTCACTCCGGCAAATTCACGCCTAACGAAAGGCACAAGAAACTTTTTTTCAAGGGTAGTTTTAGCGCGAGGAATCTCCAAGGTTATCCCCGTTTCTATCCGCAGCTTGATATTTGGATCCGCTTTTGCCCGCCGATACAATGCATTTACAAACGCGATTGGCTTACCTATCGCTAAGGGCATACCTAAAACAATGTTGCTCCCAACCTCCGCAAGCACCGCATCAACAAGATTTTCTACATCCTTTAACCTAACAGCGGCCTGCTTAACTGCTGTGGAATTGGCTATTGTGGGATTATTTTCTGCAGGGCTAGCAATCAAGATAGGGTGTCCTGATTTTTCTTTTATTTTGGCTTCACGTTCTAATGCGGGCATTATTATATCCTTTTAATAAGCGGCAAGATTAGGTTTTACTTACAACATAAATGCAACATTACCCCTGATTATATTAGGGACATTTAGACTTAGCGCAAGCGAAATTTAGAAGGTCTTTTTCCCCATTCCATCCTGAGAGTCTTTACCAGAATGTTAAACTAAGGTTAATGATAATTACGGTTTCAACTAAAGTTAAATACGTAAAAATAAGAATAAAACGTTGAAATAAAGTAAAAACTTCAATATTAAAAATATTTTTGATATTCGCGTAATTCAAAGCCGCTTTTATCTAGGAATTTGGGGAGGGGAAATGAAAAACATCTGCATAGGGATTGCGGCGGATCAACACAAGGATACAGACCTACTTCGGCCTGATATTTTAGCGTTATAAAGTACCTTATCAGTGGAGTCGATAATCAATTAGGGCTAGTGCCACTCCGAGGTATACATGCGCAAAGGCCAGCGCTTATCGTCACAACACCTGCTGCTCTGAATATTCATGTTCAATTTTCAACGCCTCAATTGCATGCCGACAGTCCTCTACCACAGATTCAGCAGTTTCAGCAGTTTCAGCAGTTTCAGCAGTTTCAGCGGCTATTTTATGAATGGTGACGGTGCGCCGTTCACTCATTCTGATATACCAAACAATAAATACAGTAAACGCAATACCTATATCGAAAATAATAAAAGGGAGTGAGTTTCTTCTACTATCGATATATTTAATCGTGGGAGACGCAGCCAGTTCCCATTTTTGTCCCCAAATTTCGGGTAATTATTTATGATAAACCAGACTATCACAAACAGGAGAATCGGTGCATGACTTAGGGGTATAGAGAATGTCGGACTCAGATGATGAGGTATGTTACTCAGTGCTGAGCGCGTAAAAATACCATTAATCCGATAAACACCAAAAGCAGATCAAATCAGAGAAAAGATAAGATAAGAACCAAAATTTGCCCTTCTTGAGGGGGTCTCCTATATTAATCATAGCTATTGCAGATCACAGCCTAG
>JBLHPA010000135.1:0-6218 GCA_047628235.1 Moritella sp. | reverse complement strand
TACTTTTTAGTTTAGTTTAAAAATAATTAAGGGTGAGTCGTGGAAGGTTACGCTACTGAAGAACAACAAGTTGAAGCACTGAAATCATGGTGGAAATCCAATGGTAATGCCGTGATTTTTGGTACCGTATTAGGTTTGGCGGGATTAGTTGGATTCCGTTATTACACTGATAGTAAGTTAACAGCCCAAGAAGAGATGTCGGTCGCTTATAATACAGTGGTGACGGAATTAGCCGAGAGTGGTTTAGCTGCTAAGGCACCAACACAGGCTTTTATTGATGCTAATAGCGGTAATGCTTATGCTACATTAACTGCCTTACAACTTGCTGCTGAAGCGGTTAAAAAGCAGGACTTTGCGGAAGCAGAAAAGCAGTTGAACTGGGTAACTGAGCATAGCAGCCAAGCTACTATTTTACCTATTGCAAGTATTCGTTTAGCTCGCGTTCAGGTTGAATTAAAGAATTACGAAGCAGCGTTAGCAACACTATCTAAGGTAAGCTTAGCGTCATTTGCCAGTAAAGTCGCTGAAGTGAAAGGTGACATTTATGTACAGCAGGGCGATAGTACAGCGGCGCGCGCAGCTTATCAAACCGCGCTAGGCAGCACAGGTGCCAATACGCAGCTCTTGCAACTTAAACTTGATGATCTGGCTATCGTGACAGTCGCTGATGATTTAGATGCAGAGATTGCTGGAGAACTGGATGTCGAATAAACTGAGAAAGCTAACTGCTGCCGCAGTTATCTCTCTATTTTTGCAGGGTTGCTCTATGTTTAGTGATGACGAAGAGGTGTATTCACCTCTACCTGCCATCCAGGCTGAGTTCACACCTGAAATTGAATGGCGTCGTAGTATCGGATCTGGTATGGGGGATTTTTACTCACAAACTAGAACATTACTCGCTAATGAACACCTGTATTCAGCAAGCCGTTCTGGTCTGGTTAAAGCGTTAAACCCGCTCACTGGTGCCGAAATATGGCGGCAGGACCTGTCTGAACAGCCTGTTTTTAATCGCTTTGATGAGAGCAAGAAAGCCTTGCTCTCTGGTGGCATAGCGTCGGGTTATGGCATGGTTTTTATCGGTAGCGAAAATGCGGTTTTATTTGCGCTTAATGAAAAAACCGGCGAAGTTATCTGGCAAGTTGAAACAGACGGTGAAGTTATTGCCAGTCCGGTAGTCGATGAAGGTCTGGTTATTGTAAATACGGCTAGCGGCAGTTTGATTAGTTTTGAGGTGCAAAGCGGTGAACAGCGTTGGATCCAAAGTGCAGAATTGCCTTCACTGACATTGCGCGGTAATAATTCGCCAATCACCACCAATGGAGCCGCGATTTATGGGCGCAGTGATGGTAAACTAGCCGCCGTGTTTCTTGCCAATGGCCGATTAATTTGGGAAGTGGACGTAGCCAAGCCTAAAGGTGCGAATGATCTTGACCGTCTAGTCGATGTGAATGGTCAGGCTGTTTCGCGCGGTACCGATGTATATACGTCGGCCTATAATGGCGAGTTAATGTCGATTGAACTGCGCTCAGGTAAGGTTTTATGGAAGCGTGCATACGCCTCGGTAAAGGATCTGACTGTCGGCGGTTTTGAGCTGTTTTTAACTGATACCCAAGGTCGTGTACATGCGATTGATCGACGCAATGGTTCAACGTTGTGGTCGCAAAATAGCTTAGCACTACGTGGTGTAACAGCCCCTACTATCGTTGGTAACTATATTGTTGTCGGTGATAAAGAAGGTTATCTGCACTGGTTAGATCGTAAAAATGGTAAATTGGTTGCCCAGCAGCTGATTGACAATGATGGATTATTTTCGAAAGCATTGAATTCGAGTGAGTTGCTCTATGTTCAAAGCCGTAGTGGTGACTTGGTTGCTATAAAAAAACCAAATTAAGCCCGCTGAAAACGAAAACATCATAAAATAATTTATTGCGCCGTAAGGCGCATTTTGTCCTTTTAAGTAAGTGACTTTCATTTTACTAGAGCCGTATTGAGGCTGAGGTTATATATGACCCCTGTAATTGCATTGGTTGGACGCCCTAATGTTGGCAAATCAACATTGTTCAACCGCTTAACTCGAACCCGGGATGCACTTGTTGCTGATTTTCCTGGGTTAACTCGTGACCGTAAATATGGACAAGCTAACTTAGCTGGTCGTGAGTTTATTGTTGTTGATACAGGTGGTATCAATGGCGATGAAGAAGGGATTGATGCAAAAATGGCTGATCAATCGCTATTAGCGATTGAAGAAGCTGATGCCGTATTATTTTTAGTAGATGCCAGAGCTGGATTGACTGTTTCAGACCAAGCCATTGCAGACCATTTACGCAAGCAAGAGAAAAAAGTATACCTTGTAGCCAATAAAACGGATGGTTTAGATGGTGACGTCGCTGTGGCAGAGTTTTATGCATTGGCATTTGGTGACATTTACCAAATTTCGGCATCACAAGGTCGTGGCACTAACATTCTAATCGAAGAAGCGTTAGCTCATGTAGAAGTAATTAACCCGGAAGAAGAAGAAGAGATCTTCTCTGACGCGGATCCTTTTGTTAATGGTGAGTTATTACCAGAGGGAGAGGAAGAAGAGCAGGCAGATTATGCCAGCTTACCGATTAAACTGGCGATGATTGGTTGTCCTAATGTGGGAAAATCAACGCTGGTTAACCGTATTTTGGGTGAAGAACGTGTTGTTGTTTACGATATGCCGGGTACTACGCGTGACAGTATCTACATTCCAATGGAACGTGATGGTCGTAACTACATGCTCATTGATACTGCCGGCGTACGTCGCCGTAAAAATATCAGTGAAGTAGTAGAAAAATTCTCTATTGTAAAAGCTTTGCAAGCAATCGAAGATGCTAACGTTGTGTTAATGGTATTTGATGCCCGCGTGGGTGTTACTGCACAAGATCTTACCTTGCTAGGTTTTGCAATAAACGCTGGCCGATCCATCGTGATAGCGGTGAATAAATGGGATGGTCTGAATACAGATGTAAAAGACCGGATCAAATCTGAACTCGATCGCCGATTAGGCTTTATCGATTTTGCTCGCATTCATTTTATCTCAGCGCTGCACGGCACGGGTGTTGGTCATTTGTTTGAGTCGATAACGGAAGCATTTGATTCTTCGACTAAACGTGTATCGACGTCAATGTTGACACGGATCTTACGCATGGCGGTTGATGATCATCAACCCGCGATGCATGCTGGTCGTCGTGTTAAACTGCGTTATGCTCATGCTGGGGGTTATAATCCACCTCTTATCATCATTCACGGTAATCAGGTGACTAAATTAGCGAATTCATATCGCCGCTATTTAATCAACTATTTCCGTCGTTCGTTGAAAATCATGGGAACACCGATTAAGGTAGATTTCCGTGACAGCGAGAACCCGTTTGCGGATAAGAAAAATAACTTATCATTATCACAGCAGAAAAAACGCCGCCGTATGATGTCGCACTATAAAAGTAAAAAATAAACCATCTAAGTGATTAATTTTTGATGAAAGACCTGTTTTTACAGGTCTTTTTTTTTATTTGTTAAATCTTCAAGTAAACCCTGATATTATTTACCAACAGGAATAATCAATAGGCAAAAGAGTCACTTATTGATAAATTATGGATAGCTTAAGGGGCATCATTTGACCACCATCGTCGTCGTATACTTTTCTACATTGGGTGCAACGCAAAAACTTGCCCGCCAGGTACTTGCTGGTATCAATACAGTTGAAGATGTCAAAGCCATTGAATATCAGATCCAGGCGAGAGATATTTTTGAAGGGCGATTTGATAATGACGAAGCGATGTGCCTATTCGATAGTGCGGATGCAATCGTGATGGGCTCGCCGACTTATATGGGCGGTGTCGCCGCTCAATTTAAAGCATTTGCAGATGGCAGTAGTGAACACTGGGATAGTCAGCGGTGGCGTAACAAGTTTGCCTCAGGTTTTACTGTTGGCAGTTGCCTTAATGGTGATCAAGCAAATAGTCTACAATATATGGCGACACTAGCCAGTCAGCACGGCATGTTATGGGTAGGGCTAGATCTTGCTGGTGGATACAATTCTGTGGGTTTAAACCGCCTTGGCTGTCAGCTAGGCGTGGTCAGCCATAACCCTGAAGGTGAGGTTAACAGTAGTGATCTTGATACGGCCAAATATCTAGGCCGAAGGGTCGCCACTATCACCAAAGCTTGCGCCAGTGCATTAAATAAATTGTAGCAGATGTCAGTTTGCAGTTTCACGTGTTAACTGATTAGCATGAGCAATAAAGTTGCATCAATACAGATAAATGCCCCTAGTGCAATGAGCAGAAAATTAAAATGTTTATCATTAAAGTTTAACTGTACGCCATGACTTTGGTTTAGGCCTTTTGTGGGAGCAATTATCGTATCCATGATTATTCTTCCTAGATAAATACAAATTCGACTCGATTCTGATCATCAAATCAACTCTTACATACTAAGCAATATATTATTCTATTTAGAGGAAAATAAAGTGTGATGTTACTTTGTACTTTTGTGCGGTTTTATTGCTAAACGTCACGTTTTAGCTATTTAATTAAGTGGTTTTCAATATTTTAGTGACAGGGTGGATTGTATCTGAATGGTAAGATCTAATAGTTAAGCGGCGTTATTATACGCCGCTTCTGATTCAGCGGTGCTGAACCGTGCGCTTGCGTTAAATTGTCATCAAACTCACGGCAGATTGGGATCCTTTCGTAATTGCAAAAAATAAGACTAAGAAACTAACCAGCTTATTTATAATGTGTTTACCGATTGATAGCATAATATTCCCCTGTGTAATGACGTGTACTAACATAAAACGACAAGTTATATATCCAATCGATATAAACTCTTTTACTAATCATTTATAATAACTATTGCTTATAATTATTAGCTTTACGAATCACATGAATCAATATTTAAAAAAAAGTTTAGAAAAGCTTCTTTGAACCACATTAACTCTGGTGTAGTCATAGCTTAGTTTAGATGTGAACTTTATCCAGCATGGTTTATTATTTCGTTAAAGTTTACTTTTCTAGTTTAAAATATTTACCATACTGTAGCGCTTACCCCTTAGTTAATATTTATACTTTTTATTGAGAAATTATTGGTTTATGCATATATATCTTGTTACCCATGAGAAAGAATTTACTCGACGCAGCAATACCGGAAAGTTGGTGCAGCAATTTTTACAGGATGAGTGCGATACAGTTGCCTGGCGCAGAACGCAACCTGATGCGCAATTACTTGCCGCTATCAGCGCTGGGCGAGTTGCTATATTGGCTCCGGATGCTGAGGAAGGGCACTGTATGAGTGAGTTTGACTCTTTTGTATTGCTTGATAGTACATGGCAGGAAGCAAATAAAATGTTTCGTCGGAGCGATTATTTGCAGGCATTGCCTAAGGTATCATTACAGGCAGCGCAACCGTCTGAGTTTATATTGAGAGCAAACCAGCGTGAGGGTGGTTTAAGTACGGTTGAATGCGTCATTGAATTGCTGCAGCAGCATGATCGCGACACTGAAGCTGAGCAATTACAGCAGATATTTCGCCAATTTATTCGCGCTTGTTTATAAGTGTCATATGCTGTTGTTTAAAAAGGACTGACGGTATTTTTTTGGCGTTGTTGCGACCCAGCGTTTGAAAGCTTTGTAAAAAGCGGCGGGCGTTGCAAAGCCAAGTAAATAGGAGATCTCGCTGAAGGCGAGCTGAGTTTCACGCACGTAACTTAATGCTAATCCCCTCCTGGTATTATCCATAATGCGCTGGTAATTAGTTTCTTCGCGGTACAAACGGCGTCTTAGTGTCCAAGCGGACGTGCCTAGCAGTTCGGCTATATGATTAATATCAGGCATTTTTCCGACCAGGTTATTACTGATCTTTTCGGCAACCTTGGTTTGCCAGTCCTGGTTTTGTACTAACCGTTTCAGCTCGGTTTGGCAGAGTTGCTGTGCTTGTAAATAACTGGCGTTGCAGGCATCGGGTAGGTGCGTTGTCATTACTTGCGGGTGAAATACTAAGCCATTAAAGTCTGCGTTAAAGATCACTGGGCAATGAAAATAGTTGCGGTAAGTGGCCGCATTCGTGGGCGTTGGGTATTCAATGTGTACTTCTTTAATGAGGGATGTTGCATGCCGTTCGGTGAGATGTTCAGCCCGTGACCGCAGCAAGGTGTACCAACCAGCAAGTACGGAGTCTACAACGAAGTAATTATATTG
>JBLHPA010000134.1:0-6261 GCA_047628235.1 Moritella sp. | reverse complement strand
CTCCATTCCGAACTCAGTAGTGAAACGTAATAACGCCGATGGTAGTGTGGGGCTTCCCCATGTGAGAGTAGGGCATCGCCAAGCGCCAAATTATATTCAGGGTAAAGCCTTGGATAGACAAAGAATAGACTAATGTTATGCATTAGCACAAATGTTAGGGGTGTAGCTCCAACGGCAGAGCAGCGGATTCCAAATCCGCGTGATGGGAGTTCGAATCTCTCCACCCCTGCCAATTTCTTTTCAAAGATATAAATCAAATCAAAGAAACAGATTTAACTTTATCCTTAAATTAAGTTATAATCCTGTTCATCTTGTAGGGGTGTAGCTCCAATGGCAGAGCAGCGGATTCCAAATCCGCGTGATGGGAGTTCGAATCTCTCCACCCCTGCCAATTTCTTAAACGTAGTAAGCATCCATGATACATTATATCCTATGAGTAATTTTTCTCGTTATTACTTACAACAAATGGGTATTACATTATGGCAATGTCATAAACCTGAATATTTCCCTCATCTGCCTAACCAGGCTGAAAAAATAACTTTACCAAAAAATTGCCGCATCCTCATTATTTCTAACGATCGGCTTGCTGCACACAGCCAGTTTATTAGCCAAATACTGCATACATTACAGCTCGACTTTAACCAGAGCCATACAATCAGTGAAGAAGAATTAAAATACTATTATCAAGTCCCTGACTGGATCTGGACGATAGGCTGTGTACAATCCACACTGGCAGCTGAACGACAGCTTTCATCACCTAGTTTGGATGTATTATTACATTCTGGTAAAGCGAAAAAACAGCTGTGGCAGCAGATCGTTCACAACCTGTAATACCCATACGGAAATCTATCGCAATGCCTAAAATTATTCCTTTGACGCTCGAACACCTTCCCTTTATTCACACTATTGAAGTTGCAAGCCATGCATTCCCTTGGTCTGAAAAGATCCTAGCCAGTAATTTTGGCACACGCTATTTTAACTTTCTGCTAATGAAAGATGAAAAAATTTTGGGTTATTACTTTGCCAGCCAGGTGGCTGATGAGGCGAGTTTACTTAACATCGCGATTTCCCCCGATCAGCAGGGTAAGGGCTATGGTAAATTGCTTATCAATCATTTGATTAGCCAGTGTGAGAACCAAGGTCTATATCAACTCTGGCTGGAGGTGCGCGAATCAAATGTTACCGCGTATCAGCTTTATCTGAATGCGGGCTTTAATGAAGTTGACCGACGAATTGGTTATTATCCAGCCACTGTAGGTAGAGAAGATGCAATAATGATGTGCTATATCGTTTAAATCTAACAATTGGCTAGCTTTATGCCTTGTTTCAGCACCGCGAGACCGTTTACTAGTATACTTAGTACCCATTAAGGGGTGTTTTCCCAGTTGCTATTCGTCAGTTAATAGTATTGATAACCAGAGAGCCAAATGACACAACACTTAGTGCAAAGTTTTAGAGCTAAATTTGCTGTTCGTAAAGAAACAACGGCAATTCGCTTTCAGCAAAACGGTGAATGGCAGCAGACATCTTGGCAGACATTGCTTGATTATTCAGAAAGTGTTGCTAAGGCTTTATTGACTTTAGGCTGTGAAGCTCAGACTAAGGTGGGAATCTTTGCACATAATCGTCCAGAATGGAGTTTTGCTGATCTGGGCATTTTGACTGCACGTTGTGTTACTGTGCCCATTTATCCGACTAATACAACAGAGCAAACCCGTTATATCGTTAAGGACGCAGGAATTGACTATCTTTTTGTTGGTGCTCAAGAGCAGTTTGATAAAGCCGTAGAGTTACTAACGACCGATGATCTTCAGCTCGTGATAGCCTTAACAGCTGAAATCGATCTAAAGGGTCATTCTAAAGCGATACATTTTGCTGATTTTATTCAGCGAACGAACGGGTTATCGGACAATGAATTTGAGCAGCGTTTAACAGATGCATCGATGGATGACCTGGTTACGCTTATCTATACCTCTGGTACAACAGGCCAGCCGAAAGGGGTTATGCTTGATTACACCAATTTTGCGGCTGCCTTTCGTATTCATGACAAGATGATCGATGTTTCAGAAACCGATACTTCTATTGCTTTTTTACCACTGAGTCATGTGTTGGAACGTAGCTGGAGCTTTTACATGATGCACCGTGGCGCGCAGAATGTTTATCTGGAAAACCCCAAACTCATCATTGACGTGCTAGCTGAGGTGAAACCAACAGTATTAGTTGCTGTTCCTCGCTTATATGAAAAAATTTACAGCACGATCCACAGTCGAATTGAGTCAGCTTCAGCAGTTAAAAAAGCGTTATTTAGCTGGGCCACCAGAGTCGGGGCAGCTCATTTTGAGCTTACTCATTATAATAAAGTACCGTCAGTGTGGTTGAATTTGCAGTATCAACTAGCGGATAAATTAATATACAATAAGTTACGTGGAATTTTGGGTGGCAATACCCGTTTTCTTCCTTGCGGCGGTGCTAAGGTTGATCCGGAAATTAATCAGTTTTTTCAATCGATAGGCATTGAATTGCAAGCGGGTTACGGCATGACCGAAACCACAGCTACGATATGTTGCCATCGCGGTACAGGTTTCTCCTTTTCTTCTATTGGACTGCCATTACCGGAAATGGAAGTTAAAATTGGTCAGGATAATGAAATATTAGTCCGTGGTGATACTGTCATGAAGGGTTATTACAATATGCCGGAAGAGACCGCGAATCATTTTATCGATGGCTGGTTGAAAACAGGCGATGCGGGTGAGATATTAGCGAATGGCGAAGTTGTGATGACTGAGCGTATTAAAGAGCTGATGAAAACCTCTAACGGTAAATATATCGCACCACAACTGGTTGAGGGCACATTAAATAAAGACCACTTTATCGATCAAGTTGCGATTGTTGCTGACTCTCGGCATTTTGTTAGTGCGCTAATTGTGCCCTCATTTGATGCGTTAGAAGAATATGCGAACTCAATCAACTTGCAATTCTCCAGTAAAGCCGAGCTATTACGCCACAGCCATATTGTTACCCTATTTGAAAAACGTTTGAACGAATTACAGAGTGAATTGGCAAATTTTGAAAAGGTTAAGAAGTTTAAATTACTGAATCGTGAGTTTTGTATGAAAAAAGGCGAGATCACGCCAACACTTAAATTACGCCGTAAAATTATTGAAACTGAATACAAGGCAGACATTGACGAAATGTACAGCAGCCCCAAAAATAGCCCAAAAGAATAGCGAAAAAAAGGGAACATCTTGGTTCCCTTCACTATGTTTAGATAAAAATTTTAGATAAAGCGTTTAGATATAAAATCTAGACGCTTTCCGTTTATTTGAACTGAGCTTGCAGTGGTGGTAGCACCTGTTTTTTACGGCTAACGACACCAGGAAGATCAATTAACTCACCAATAAACGTGCCACCAAGTGTTTCGGCAACCAATGCCGCTTCTTCACTTTCAATCAGTGATACCGAATTTAAGTTAGTGATATCGGTTAATAAGACTAGCGCAGTATGGTAACCATTTTCTGCCTTGTATTTAACCAATTCGGCTTGTAATTCTTCTTTACGTGCAAGTGCTGACTCAATGTTGGTGATCTCTACTTGCGCAATGGAGAAGTCTTTCTTACCGATGGTGTAGACTTTCAAATCACGCAGAATAAGCGTTTCAGAAGGAACCGCTGCAATATCAGATTTTGCCGCAAACTGTGCTGTAACAAATGCATCAATATCATCAATACCTGCAATTTTTGCCAGCGCATTGGCTGCATCGATATCAATTTGAGTGCATGTAGGCGAGTTGAAGTGTACGGTATCACTGAGTACAGCACCTAACATCATCACCGCAACTTGCTTATCAATGTCGATATTGTGGATCTTATACATGTTATAAATGATGGTATTAGAACACCCACATGGCCAAATCCATGCTTCTAACTGTTCATCTGTTTCAAAGTCACCTAGTTTGTGGTGATCAACGATACCGCGGATTCTTGCTTGACGTGCGTCTTTTGGTGCTTGATTAAAATCAGAATAATCCACGATCCAGACATCTTCACCCGCAATTGATGTGCGAATTTCCGGGCACGTTAAACCCGCTTTATCAAGCAAGAAAAGACTTTCTGCATTTGGCTCTCCCTGCATAATAGGTGTAACGACCTTACCATCGCGCTTTGTTAAAAATGCCGACAGAGAGATTGAGCCTGCTAAGCTGTCACAATCAGGATTTGTGTGTCCTAGTACTAACATCATTGCTTCCAAATTTATTGATAGGTTTATGGATTAATCACCATAATAGTGATCTCGCACAAACTGTGCAACCAAATCTGACTGATCACTGTATTTTCTCATCAGAGACTTAACGATATTCCCTTGTTATTTCGAGACTATTTAATAAAGCAATTAATTCATCATTATAAGTTAAATAGCATTATGTAGATTGTATCTTTGGGTTATAAGCATATAATACTGTGATCTAACTAACACTTTTGAGGGATATAAATGCAACATCGGGCCCATCTTTTTTCGTTACGTATTGCGCATGCACTGCGGGAGTCGTTTAGTAAGCAAGATTATACGGCTGCAAAATTCGGAAAAGATTTACTTGCAGGGATCACTGTCGGTATTATTGCCATCCCCCTCGCCATGGCGCTCGCAATCGCGAGTGGTGTTGCCCCTCAATATGGACTGTATACGGTAATCATTGGCGGTATTGTTATCGCTATTACTGGTGGTAGCAGATTCAGCATTTCAGGTCCGACGGCGGCTTTTGTGGTGGTCTTGTACCCGATAGTGCAGCAATATGGTTTGGGTGGATTACTGCTTGCTACTATGCTGTCTGGCATTATCCTTATCATCATGGCAGTATTTCGACTGGGTCGTTTTATTGAATATATACCCGAAGCCGTTACCCTGGGCTTTACCGGTGGCATAGCGGTAGTGATTGCTACTTTGCAAATTAAGGATTTTCTTGGTTTAACCTTAACGTCGATGCCTGAACATTACGGGAATAAAGTGCTGCTGATCGCAGAGAACTTACCAAATACTGACTGGCCAAGTTTTGTCGTGGCGGCGTTTACTCTCATGATCATGCTGTTTTGGCCAAAGCTGAAAACAGTTGTACCACCGCATCTGCCCGCTGTGATTTTAGGGAGTTTACTGGCCTTGCTATTTAATAATGCGGGTTGGGATGTAGCAACCATTGGTACTCGTTTTCATTATACTCTGCTTGATGGTAGCCAGGGTGCCGGCATTCCGCCTTATCTGCCCAGTTTCGAATGGCCTTGGTTGCAAGGTGGTGCGGACGGTACCCCTCTGGTTTTTAGTTGGAAACTAATCTCAGATCTGTTACCGGCCGCGTTTGCCATTGCCATGCTTGGTGCGATTGAATCTTTATTATGTGCGGTGGTGCTTGACGGCATGACTGGCAAGCGCCATAGCGCCAATAGTGAACTGCTTGGTCAGGGCTTAGGTAACATTATCGTACCATTTTTTGGTGGGATAACCGCAACGGCTGCGATTGCACGTTCTGCTGCTAATGTTAAAGCCGGTGCACAGACACCGATTGCTGCTGTCATCCATGCGTTGGTCGTGCTTGCAGGTTTAATATTGCTAGCACCGACATTGGCCTACCTGCCGATGCCAACGATGGCGGCATTGCTGATGGTTGTTGCATGGAATATGAGTGAAGCGCCGAAAGCTGTACACCTGCTCAAAACGGCACCTCGAAGCGATCTTTGGGTATTCTTTATCTGCTTTTCCTTTACTGTATTATTCGATATGGTACTGGCTATTACGGCTGGCATCTTATTAGCCGCAGTGCTGTTTATGAAAGAAATTGCCGAAATGGTCAAAGTTACCGATATTACCGACAATAAACGGTTGGTAAACGTTGAAATACCAGCAGGATGGCGGGTGTTTAAGATTAATGGCCCACTCTTTTTTGCTGCTGCTGACCGGGTTTTCTCTGAGCTGGCACTAAAAAACAGCGAAGTAGATGGCTTAGTATTATACCTTGATGGTGTGCTTTTATTGGATGCCGGCGGACTTTCGGCTATGGATCAATTTATCAAACAATGTCAGATCTATAATACGCAGGTTATTTTCTGTGACCTGCAATTTCAACCGTTAAAAACCCTCGCCAGGGCGGGTGTAAAACCCATTGGTGGCGTTACCTCATACAGCCCTACACTACATGAAGCATTGCAGCAGGTAGCGTTGCAATAATCGAAAATTGAGAGTAGATAGATTATTAGCGAGTAGATAGATTATTAG
>JBLHPA010000133.1:0-6434 GCA_047628235.1 Moritella sp. | reverse complement strand
ATGAAGGTCACCTTGCTGCGGATGAGTCAGGTATTCACAGTAGTGAAACGGCTGAAACCTTACTGCGTTTTGTAAGTTTGTCGTTACATGCCGCGCCTGCCCTACTATTAGCTTATCTGATAACCTGGCTGATCAACTTTGTGAAGCCGGCATTTAATGTGCTGGGACAGTTGCGTAGCAGTAACCCTGTGGTTGGTGCATTAAAAGGCACCCTCATTGGTTTACCACTGCCTATTTGTATTCCGGATGCCTCTGGTATGTACAAGCAGCTGATTAAAGCAGGTTGCGGCTCTGCTTTGGCTATCTCATTTTTAGTTGCTTCGCCGATACTGGGATTTGATGCGTTGCTAATCTCATTCCCTCTACTGGGTAGTGACTGGGTCGTGATCCGCTTGCTGACCGCTGTCGTATTGGCTGTTACCTTGGGTTTGTTCATTGGTCCGCTGTTTAAAAAAAACGACCAGCATAGCGACGTTATCGTTAATCCTGAACAGCTCGAACAATCGCGATCACGGTTAAAGCATGCATTTGAGCATGGCTTTTCTCACCTGATTGATCACACGGCTCCCTGGGTATTGTTCGGGTTGATTGCAGCTGCGACATTCGCCCCTACGATTGGCTGGCAGTTTCTGCAACAAGCGCTGTGGTTGCAATTGGTATTAGCGATCTTGATTGCTCTGCCTTTTCATTTTTGCGCTACTGGGATCACCCCTGTGTTGGCCGTGTTGCTTATTGCCGGTGTTTCTCCCGGTGCCGTTGTGGCCTTTAGCTTGGTTGGTCCTAGCCTCAACCTCGATCTGTATCGGTTTATTAAGCATAATCAGGGCAAGCGGGTGGCTATTAGCGTGGTGCTGGCGATTGTATCGATTGCTTTTTTACTGGGTTTGGCAATAAGCTATTGGGTACCTGAACTGCCGAAGCCTTGGTTAACCTTATCACCGTATTGGCAAGATGATTGGTGGCGTTATATGAGCTTAACTGTTGTAGCCATATTATTTGCTATTAGTATTTTAAGGCGGGGGGCTAGGCGTTTTATGCTGGAGTTGTTACCGCATAGTCTGAGGCAAGCCAAACCACATCATCACCATTAAACGCTGATATCTATTTTACTCCCACGACCATATCGCCGGTTATGTTGCCGGCGGTCATACTTTTGCTGATGTTTATTCTGTTCCTGCCTTCTGTCGTGATAACTGCGTTTCTCGATCTGAAACTCACCGTTAACTTCTATGGTATCAATAATCACTTTAGGCTCAATGCTATAGCTCATTTGAATACTTTTAAATTTGCAAGGTTAAAGACTATCTGCTCTACTAAGCTATGCTAAATACAATAAATAAAGCATTACTTTATATGCGCATAAAGAAACATTTATTTAACATTTGTAATGTAAGTATAGCTAAATGAAAAAATAATACTAATGATTAATCAAACTTTGCATGATTAATCTGGACGTGGGTATAGGTATAGTAGGTCAGACTGAAAAGGGTTGTTTCATGTCTAAAAAAACAGTGGATTTGTTGACTAAAGACGAACTCGATTTATTACGGGAAGCAATTGAGCAACCAAGTGGGGCCGATGGTTTTGGTGATCTTGTTATAGCTGATGTATCAAAACAGATGATAAATGTATTGCTCCAGTCTGATGACATCATATTAGTCACCCATAAACAGCAAGAAGAGTTTCGTTTTCCGCTATATCTGGTCAACAATGGTTATACAGATGAACTGAAAGAGTTAGGACCTCCAGATATCATTGATCATGGCAGTCTGGAAGGGCTGGAAGGGCGCTATTGGCGCTTAGCCGACCCCAAAGGCGTGAAGGTATTTGATCAGAGGGGCGAAGTATTACTTGGCTGTGTGATGAATATTTCCACTTCAGGCCTGTATATGCTGTGCTCTGATCAGCAGTTTGAATTTATCGATTTATATCGGCAGGCTGGAGATAGCCTAAATTTTTACTTGAAAATACCGAGCCGGGGTTTTCATCTTGTGTCTTCAACAATTGTTCGGGTTGAAACCATATTACAGGGTCAAAAAGGCCTGGCGTTGAACTTTGGTCTCGACAATGAGTTAGCGTTGATATTGCATGACTATATTGTGGAAAAACATGATTCAAGTAACGAGCCAGAAGGCTAACCAGCTCGTTAAACATATCAATTGATATCCAGTTCTTTTAATTTTCGTGTGAGAGTATTGCGCCCCCAGCCTAACAGTTTAGCTGCATCTTGTTTGTGTCCTCGCGTATATTCTAATGCTGTTTGCAGCATGATACGTTCAAAATCAGGCATGGCTTCTGCGAGGATATCACTGCGTCCTGATGCCAGCTGTTGTGCTGTCCACGTTTTGAGTTGGTTGCGCCAATCGGTTCCGTGCAGCATCTCATTCTGATTATCTTGGCCTGGCACCTCGTTAGTAATTTCATGGGGCAGATCAGCAATAAATATTTCTTGTCCACTTGCCATAACGGTGAGCCAGCGACATATATTTTCTAACTGTCTGACATTGCCCGACCAGTGGTGATTGGCAAGAAAGGTCTGGGCTTCTTTACTGAGTATTTTAGTCTCTACGCCAAGTTCTTTACCGGCTCGGATCAAGAAATGATTGGCCAGTTTAGGGATATCTTCGCGGCGTTCATTCAGTGAGGGAATATGGATACGGATGACATTTAAACGATGAAAAAGATCTTCCCTGAAGCTGCCATCAGCCACCCTTTTTTCTAAGTTTTGATGGGTCGCTGCAATAATTCGCACATCAACATTGACCGGTGAATGTCCGCCTACACGGTAGAATTGGCCATCGGATAATACCCGCAACAAACGGGTTTGAATATCAATCGGCATATCACCAATTTCATCTAAAAAGAGGGTGCCTCCATTAGCCTGTTCAAAGCGGCCACTACGGACGCCTGATGCGCCAGTAAATGCCCCTTTTTCGTGGCCAAACAGCTCTGATTCAATGAGGTCCTTAGGAATTGCAGCCATATTCAGCGCGATAAATTCATTATTAGCCCGGGGACTGTGTTTGTGTAATGCATGGGCAACCAGTTCTTTACCGGTACCGGATTCACCATTGATGAGCACACTGATTGAGGAGCGGGATAGCCGGCCAATAGCACGAAAAACTTCTTGCATGGCTGGCGCTTCACCTATTATCTCTGTGACTGGTGACACATTTTTATTCTTTCGGCGGTTTTTGCTCTGTTCTTTTGCATGCGTGACTGCGCGGGTCGCAAGGGATACCGCTTCATCAATATCAAAGGGTTTCGGTAGGTATTCGAATGCACCAGCTTGATACGCATTCACCGCGCTGTCCAGATCTGAGTGTGCGGTCATGATGATAATGGGCAGATCAGGGTGGATTTTGTGCACCTTTCCCATTAATTCCAGGCCAGTGATCTCTGGCATGCGAATATCAGAAATAATAATATCTGGTTGCTCAAATTCCAGTTTCGTTAATAATGTTTGTGCGTCACTAAAAGCCAATGTATTGAAGTGTTGTGACTTTAAGGCTTTATCTAATACCCAACGGATTGAACTATCGTCATCTACAATCCAGATTGTTGCTGTTGTCATAGTCTAATCCCTTATTTTCTCAGTGGTAGATAGATGGCGAATTCGGTATGTCCGGGCCAGCTATTACATTCAATCTTGCCCTTGTGCTGTTTGATCAGGTTCTGTGCAATAGATAGCCCCAGGCCTGTACCTCCTTGGCGTGCGGTGACCATCGGGTAGAATAGCGTATCCTTGATATGAGCGGGAATACCGGGGCCATCATCGACAATTTTAATCTCAGCGCAAAGGCGATATTTCTGTCCCTGAATATTAACTTGATGCGCGGTGCGGGTAATTATTCGGATATTTCCGTGCCCATTGAGCACCTGAATGGCATTGCTAATGATATTGAGTAATGCTTGCTGTAACAGATCCGACTCCATTTCGAAATCTGGGATCGAGGGATCATAATCTCGATGGATGGTAATGCCCGGTGCTAAATCTAACTCAACGAGCTGTTTAACTTTTTCTATGACAGAATGAATGTTGAGAATTGTCTGCTTACCGGGTTTTTGTGGCCCTAATAAGCGGTCGACCAACGCGCGTAAACGGTCTGCCTGCTCAATGATGATACCGGTAAATTCTTTTAGCTCAGCGCTGTCCAGCTCTTTCTCTAGTAATTGGGCTGCACCACGTAAACCGCCAAGCGGATTTTTTATTTCATGCGCCAAGCCTCTGACCAACTCCTGGGCTGCTTGTTGCTGGACATGCTGGTAGAGCTCTTGGCTGATTTTTTTTTGTAAATCAATTTGCCGGGCTTCAATCAGGATGCAAGGGTCTTGGGAAAAATTGGTGAGGGTGGCTGATATTTCTACCAATAACTGGCGGTCATCAATGACAATGGATACTTCATTGTCGGTGAAACCCTGACCCGTTTTTATTGTGCTGCTGAGCAGAGAGAGATCCAGGGTTGTGTATTCGATGACGTCGGTAATTTTTAAGTTCAGTATTCGGCTGGCGCTCGCGCCAAGCAGTTGCTCGCCTGCTGGGTTGAGATACTTAATATGAAGATCATTGTCGAGTACAAAGACAGAAGAAACCAAGTTATTTAATAATGATTGCTGCGTTTCTGAAATCATGATCATAAAGTCCCCTTTTATGGATAAAATACCCCATCAACCGAACGCACCAATTTGGTGCTACATACAGAATGCTACTGTATTATTTCACCAAATTAAAGCCTAATCGGTTACTTAGCTTTAAAGCGGTGCAAATAAACCGTAATTATATCTGACACTGCAAATATCCTGCCGGAATGATTAATTATCTGTAGTTGTAGTCTATGATCACCGACAGGTAATTCGGTGACTTGAAATAGGGTATCAATTTGCTCACTATAGATAACATCATCGATTAGCAGGCGGATTTTAAATCCGTATTTTAGTGATGGATTCAATGCTGCAGATACTTTGATTTCTCCGCTATTACTGCGCAGTGTCTGTTGATCGCTCGGATAGGCAATAGATACCTCAACAGGTTCTGGCAGTGCTTGTTCACTGGTATCACGGGCAGGTTCTGTACTGCGTGATTTAGTCAATGATCCGATTGATGGTGGCGTCAGTTTTATTTCAACTTCTTTTGCTTGAGCTGGCTTGCTTTCATCGTCAGAGAAATGAGTAATGCCATTTTCATCTGTCCACTGATAGATTGCAGAAACGGCTGAGCAGCTAGTGAGTAGCATAATTAATAACAATACTTGTTTCATGGCGACGTCCTGTCTTTTAAGTGCTTAATTAGAGAAACTATTTTTACTCCATTTTATTATTGCACAAACAAAAATTTATTATTACCAATAAAAAACCCGCCATTAAGCGGGTTTTTAAATAAAGTTAACAAAAAAGAGAATTATCCAATGTATAGACCCATTGCCATTCTCTTTAAAACGCCAGCTAATATCGTTATACGCTGTAGTACATTTCGAACTCAACGGGGTGAGTTGTCATGTTCAGCCTTTCAACTTCTTCTTCTTTTAGCGTGATGTAAGCATCGATAGTATCGTCAGCCATTACGCCGCCAGCCAGCAAGAATTCACGATCGGCATTGAGTGCTGATAGTGCTTCGTCTAATGAAGATGCAACTTGTGGGATCTCAGCCGCTTCTTCAGCGGGTAAGTCATACAGGTCTTTATCCATTGCATCACCAGGGTGAATGCGGTTTTTAATACCATCGATACCTGCCATTAGCATCGCAGAGAATGCGAGATATGGGTTTGCCGCTGGATCAGGGAAGCGAACTTCAATTCGTGTCGCTTTTGGCGTTGGTACAATTGGGATACGAATTGATGCAGAACGGTTACGAGCAGAATATGCAAGCATTACCGGTGCTTCGAAACCAGGTATTAGACGTTTATATGAGTTTGTCGCCGGGTTAGCAAAGGCATTAATTGCTTTTGCGTGTTTGATGATACCACCGATATAGTAAAGGGCCATTTCAGACAGACCGCCATATTGATCACCGGCAAAGAGGTTTACGCCATCTTTTTGCAGTGATTGGTGGCAATGCATACCTGAACCATTATCACCAACTATTGGTTTCGGCATAAATGTGGCTGTTTTACCATAAGCGTGTGCTACATTGTGAACAACATATTTGGTAATTTGCACTTCATCGGCTTTTTCAACAATTGAGTTGTAAAGTGCCGCAATTTCATTTTGACCTGCGGTAGCAACTTCATGGTGATGCGCTTCAATAGTCAGACCCATTTCTTCCATGACGAGGCACATAGCACTACGTATGTCTTGTGCAGAGTCAACCGGTGATACAGGGAAATAGCCGCCTTTAACACCAGGGCGGTGACCCATGTTACCACCTTCGTAATGCTTGTCTGAGTTCCAGCTTGCTTCTTCAGCATCAATTTTGTACATGCTGCCTGACATGTCAG
>JBLHPA010000132.1:0-6548 GCA_047628235.1 Moritella sp. | reverse complement strand
GGGCAATAAGTTGCATCAGAGGGTAAAATTGACTGGCACTGCCTGACCAGCCGTGACACATTACCCATACGGGTCCTGTTCCCAGCTGGTAGGTATTGATACGACCTTCTGATGTTGTTAAGTTGCCTTTGAGCAAGCCTTGTGGCTCGGTATTTTTGGGGATGCTGCGCACTGGTGTGAGTAATAATTTACGTGCTGTTTTACGGGCGTGAGAGGGTGCTATGCTGTGGTGCAGGCGAGAGCCTACGTTAACCATGCTACGACGGACACTGAATTTCTTTCTGGTATTAAAGTAAATAGTACTGCTCATTGTTTACTCCGACAATCATGAATATAGCACGATCATCCTTATTTAATTTGAAGTTCGCCATTATTGAACTGCTTTAATCTGATTATATTCGAATCATTTACTGTAACTTCTTGCTTGCTCTATATTTATCACTAGATTAGACTTATTGCTAGTCAATTCGGCTGTTTGTATAATTATTAATAATAAATAAAGAGGTTTGTATGCGGATCACCGCCAATTTTGATGCTGGTAATATTGAAGTTATTAATTTAGAAGATAACAATGATGTGCAACTTGCCATCCGCCCTGATGTGGGGGAAGCGTTTTTTCAGTGGTTTAATTTTCGCATTGAAGGCGTTGTTGGTGAACAGTATACGCTGAATATTCTCAATGCCGGCGAAGCTGCCTATGTGTCAGGCTGGGAAAATTACCAAGCTGTTGCTTCTTATGATCGTCAGCACTGGTTCCGTATCCCTACCTTCTATAAAGATGGCAAGCTGACTATGATTGCGGAACTGGATTGTGAATCAATGCAGATTGCTTATTTTGCCCCGTATAGTTACGAACGCCATCAAGATCTGCTCGCAGCAGTGCAAATGCATCCACTCGTGAGCTTAGAACATCTGGGTGAAACTATCGACAAGCGCGATTTAACCTTGGTTAAAATTGGTGATGGCGCGACGGGTAAACGTAATATTTGGATCACGGCGCGTCAACATCCGGGTGAAACGATGGCGGAGTGGCTGGTTGAGGGCTTAATGCATAGCCTGCTTGACAGCGATAATGCCACGGGTAAAGCATTATTAGATAAAGCCAACTTTTACATTGTGCCTAACATGAATCCAGATGGTAGCGCACGAGGTCATCTACGTACTAATGCATTAGGGGTTAATCTAAATCGTGAATGGCAGAACCCGAGCTTGGAAAAAAGCCCAGAAGTTCTCCATGTTGTGAACAAAATGCATGAAACTGGCGTTGATCTATTTTATGACGTGCACGGTGACGAAGAATTACCTTATGTATTTTTAGCCGGCTCAGAGGGTACGCCAGGTTACAGTGAGAGATTAGCTAATTTAAGAACCCGTTTTTCAGATGTATTAAAGCTGGCCAGCGCAGACTTCCAGTCAGAGGTTGGCTATGATGTTGATGCGCCAGGTACCGCTAATATGACGGTCGCGACACATTGGGTTGCTGAGACCTTTGATTGTTTAGCAAATACGCTGGAAATGCCGTTTAAAGATAATGATAATATGCCTGATCCTATGATGGGTTGGTCGCCAGAGCGGTCTATTAAGCTAGGTGAAGCATCACTTATCGCGATGTTATCGGTTGCTGACGACTTACGCTAACGAAATGAATTGAAAGAAATTAACATATTCGCTGCCGCACATCGTCCGATGAGAAGTAGCGAGTGTGTATTACCCCCTGCAATTTTATACCTCCAGGATAACGCCCCCAGGTCTATTTATAAGACTTTACAAAATTTAATGTATCCCGTAATTAATACGCTGTTATTTATACAAATTGGTATAAATAACAGGATTAGACATATACTCATAGATAGTTTTACTTCATTTTGCGTTAACGCAAGCGGTAATGTCGGTAAGTGACGTATTGTTAGAGGAAGTGCCTATGTCTAAGCGGGGTAGTCAAGTTATTGTGCACGGCAAGGTGCAAATGGTCGGTTTTCGCAATGCAACGGCACAAAAAGCCCAGCAATTGGGCTTAACTGGTCATGCGTTCAACCTCGAAAATGGCGATGTTGAAGTGCATGCTTTTGGTGACAAGACAATGCTGGATGAATTGATCTTATGGCTACGTCACGGCCCGGATTCAGCCCAAGTTAATGCACTCGAAATTAGCACTATCAATGTTAAAAGGCAGACTGCTTTTATTACTGGCTAGATGCTACTGTCGTATCGATATTGTTTTAACGAGATTTTTCCTTGCGCAGAAACGACAATACCTTCAGCAAGCAAACGCTGTTTTTGATATTCGCCGCGCTCGCCCTGTAGTAATATCTCCCCCTTGCTATTGATAATGCGATGCCAAGGTAACTGGCTGTCCGTTGGCAGGCTGCTAAGCACCCTGCCAACGTGTCTCGAGTAGGTAGACATGCCGGCTAATCGGGCTATGTCACCATAAGTCGCTACTTTTCCCACTGGAATTCGATGAACCAGTGCGAATACCTGTTCAGCTAAATTAACCATTATTTAGGCGCAGTTGTATCATTAGCTGCTCACCCAGTTCGACATTACTGGAAGATCCTTCCTGTGCAACTCGGGTATCATCAATCAGCGCCTGCATACTCGATTTTATATCTGTTGAGGTGCTTAGCTGCTGCTGTACTTGACCGATTGTTTGCTCTACCAAGCTAGAACTCGCGTTCGCCTGTGATACTAACTCTTGTAAACTTGTCATGGTCACTGTCGCGATATCGACACTACCGTCAATTATTTGTGAGACTTGTTTTTGTTTATCTATGATTGCCGCTGAAATGTCCATTATTTTTTTCATCT
Source organism: Moritella sp. (assembly GCA_047628235.1). Lineage (GTDB taxonomy): Bacteria > Pseudomonadota > Gammaproteobacteria > Enterobacterales > Moritellaceae > Moritella. The sequence continues at coordinate 3,740 of JBLHPA010000132.1, read as the reverse complement.
CCCCTTGGATCTGATCCGCAGAGGTTGTCGCTGTATTAGCCAGAGCTCGTACTTCATCGGCCACAACGGCAAAACCGCGGCCATGTTCGCCCGCTCGTGCCGCTTCGATGGCCGCATTCAAAGCCAGAAGATTAGTTTGATCGGCAATGCCTTTAATTGAGTCAACTAATTGACCAATATTTTTATTATTTTCATCTAGATTTGCCAGCAGTACGGTAAATTCCGCAATATATTTAGCGGAATTGGTAATGTTGCCAGTGAGTTCTTCAAGCTGCTGGATCCCTGTCTGCGAAATGCTAGCGGTGTTTTGCGCAGATGAAAAGGAATCATTTGATAAATGTTTGATACCTTCTGATTGTTCAATAAACCCTTGAACCAAATTGAAATTCCGTTCTATTTGATGAAGTCTTTCGGCTGATGACTTACTCACTTTTTGGGCATTACTGGTGATCTGCTGAGCCATGGAGAGTGCGCCACTGGCTTGTACCTGATCTAATAGTTTGGCTTTACTCTGCAGTACAGCTAAGTCTGTTTCGGCAATGAGAGTCTGCCCTTGGGGAGTTTTGTTGCTGTTAAAAAGATTAAACATTGATTAAGCCTGCTCTTATTATTTGAATCTAAGTTGTCGTTTAGCGATAGCCGCAAGCAAAAATGCGAGCGTCAAATTTATGAATCAATCATTAATAAAATAGTTAAGCAATAACTGCGCCTCTAGTTTAATTTGATATAAATTTATCCCTTATGGAATAAATTTTTAGAGGGGCATTTTTATTTGCGTTACTGTGACTAATAATGAACAACGCTAAAGATCGGGTGAACGATTTTGTGCAGAGTGTAATTTAAGTAATAATTGTCGACATTTATTATAATTTAAGTATATTGTGCACAATGTAGTTAAAGAGGAGATACTGCGATGACAGTAAATAATGATGATGGTTTATTGCGTTTAGATAATCAGGTATGTTTTGCCTTGTACAGTGCGGCGAATGCGATGGTACGGGCTTATCGCCCAATGTTAAAGGCACTAGACTTAACCTACCCACAGTATTTGACTATGCTGGTTTTTTGGGCTGGCGATCAGATCAGTGTTAAAACCCTAGGTGAGCAGCTACACCTTGATTCAGGCACCTTAACCCCGTTATTGAAACGTCTGGAAAGTAAGGGGCTGATCCGCAGGGAACGCAGCGATAAAGATGAACGTGTCCGAGTATTATGTTTGACTGAAGCGGGTAAAGCATTAAAGCAACAGGCGAAAGAGGTACCAGTGAGCATGTTGTGTCAGGCTGGCATGCCTAAGCAGGAGTTGCTGGGAATGAAAGCCAGCTGTGAAACACTGCTGAACAATCTAAAAAAATTAAGTTGACCACTCAAAATGTTGATTTTTGATTTCAGTGTTCTGAAGCAGGTTGGATATAAATTATTTCGACTGAGGATCAATTATTTAAGCTAGAATAATCGCATGCTTATTTAAAATAGAGATGGATATGAAATTTAAATTTACGGTCTGCTTTTTATTTAGTTTGTTGGTTGCCGGTTGCGTGGGGGATTGGTCGCAAACAAATACAACAAGTTCTAAAATGGAGGCTGATACATCCAGCTACCAGACCGCTACTTACTGGGTCGCACCAGAGCAGGTCCCCTGCCAAGGCGTTGTCCCCATACAGTGCTTGCTAGTTAATAACGTGGTCGATGGGCAGCTTAGCCAATGGCAATTTTTTTATAATGACATTGAAGGTTTTGACTTTGTTTCTGGCGTTTTTTATAAGCTTGAGCTGGCATTAAGCGAGATTGCCGATCTAGCAGCAGATGCATCTAGCATTCATTACAAATTGGTGCGGAAAATTGAGCACCCCCCCCGTAGTTACTTAGCTAATACCACCTTGATTGAATCCAGACAATGGAATCTAAAGCAATTACTTGGTTTAGCCCAGTACAAACCTGAAAGTCTACGCAAAGCACCCTATGTGGTGTTGTCAGGTGCAGGTTTTCATGGTTTTTCAGGTTGTAACCAGATGTTTGGTCAGGTGCAATACCTTTTTGAAGCGACAGATGCAAAAAATGCCCTGCTCAAACTAGGGCCAATTGGTTCAACCCTAATGGCTTGCTCGGATCCAATGGCGAATAAGGTTGAGCACCAGTTGCAGCAAACACTGAGTGTGGTGAACCGTTTTGAGGTGCAGTGGCCATTTTTAAATATATATAAAGATGAACAGCTTATGGCGCAATTTGTCGCTGAAGATTGGGATTAAATTTTAGCTGGGTGATACAGCATCATTTGAAAAGCTTGTATCACTCATTCCCTGCAAAAACATCAGTACTTAACCTTTTACTCTACGAACATCTTCCCGCCATATCAACAAAGTATACTTATTATGCTTTGTTTTTTCTAACCTAGACAACCTAAAGCGTTTGTAAATGTGATGATGATAATAAAACGTTGAATTAGTCGGGGCTACATAACATGTCCTACTATACTTTTGTGTGACTACTTGGGTTTAACTGATACGAAGTCATCATGGAAGCGTTATATAAGGAAATATTATTATGATATTTTGGTTAGGGTATTATCTATTTTTTTTCTTCATTTCCGTATTAATCGGGCTTATTAAGGGTCAACTGATTGCTGGTGTGTTACTTGGCTATGCACTTGGATCTGCAGGCGTTGTATCAATGTATCTGTATCTGAGTAGAGGTAGGAAACAGATTATTTGTGCCCATTGCAATGAAAGTATAAATGTTAACTCTTATTTATGCCCTGAATGTAAAACTAAGCAGTTACGCATTTAGTTACTAAACAGGGCTTGGGTATATCTAGTCTTGTAGCAATCGAACCAAAGCCAATTCAATTATTTGAGTATCATTCAGCGATTTAAATTTTGGCTGTTGTTTCAGCACCTCGATCATATTTTTTTGGACTTTATTGAGTTTTAGATAATGATTGTTAGCATCTAACGCTGTTAAGTTTTGTGTCTGTAGGGACTCGGTGAGGGCGCGTAAGTATTCGGGGCGTAAGTGCTTGCTCAGAACAGTGAAAAACTCATATCCTGTTTTATCTTGAGGATCTGTTACAGCGATCTGTGCATCAATGGAGGCGTTGCTGTCGTTAAATATTTCATCTAGTTGTCTTGTTGCTATATCCGCCGTTATTTTGCGGCATAGTTTGCGGACATCATCGGTTGAGATTGGCGCGTTTTTCTGGGTACTGTTCTCTTGGGTATTATGTTGCTGAGTATTATCGAGTTGAGATTGTGTCACTGTCGTGATTACCTTTTAATTCAAGAACTGATCTATTATAGGTTAATGGTGCTGCGGGCATATTTTAATGCTTAATTGCTCGATTTCACCTTGAAAATAATTGTGCATTTATTACCGTTATATTAAAGGCCGAACGGATGTAACCTTACCTTGTCTCATATCACCTGTTTGAATAAAGTACCTCTTTTGCAATAATGGCTAATTTTAACATAATGACTAATTTTAGCAGGCCTGTACAACGCTTTATTATGCTGTTCTTCATCAGCTTATTTTAGTGGCAACCACGTGTAAAAGTATGGGAATATTTACCGCTGAGTTGAGTGGTATGGAGCGTTTACTGGGAGGGGATAAAATAGTTCATTCTCTGGTTTCGTTTGTGATCACTTTTGTGGCTATGCAGTTTGTTTCTTTACACTGGTTAAAACCCCACTATCTGTTTAATCGTGTCACGCTCATGATTGCTTTTGGCTTTATGGCCGAGGAAA
>JBLHPA010000131.1:0-6723 GCA_047628235.1 Moritella sp. | reverse complement strand
TGTTTCATGGACTTTCTGCGTGCTTTGGTGCACATACTGCTGAAACTTGCTCTCATTGGTTTTTTTCAGCCTAGGTAAACGCCGAGTAAAGGCATAAAAGCAACATAAGCGCTTTCTAATCGATAGTTTGCAATGGCTTATGCTGTGTCGCACACATTTATTTTTATTGAATCGCGTTTTACGCGGTTTGTAGTGATGTTCATGACTTGTATTGTTATAACAATGGTACTTACTGGCGTGTATATATTCGCAATAAGGGCGGACTATATACTTAAATGGCACTTAAATTGTGCGCAATGCACTTGCACTGCCAATCGGATTCAATTATGATTGCTGGCAATTATAATGTGCACAATTTTTATATAAGGAAATTTGAATATGACTTTGCTAATTTTCGGCCTGTTATTGTTTTTGGGTATTCACTCCATATCAATCTTTGCATTAGATAAACGTAATCAGCTGGCAGCTAAAAGTCCATTGGGCTGGAAAGCGGTGTACTCAGTCATATCGATTGTCGGTCTTATCTTAATTGTGCAGGGTTACGCTGCTGCCCGACTAAATCCGACATTTGTGTATATCACGCCCTTTTGGTTAAGACACCTAAGTGCGTTGCTGATGTTACCGATGTTTATTCTGTTTCTTGCACCGTACTTTCCCGGTAAAATTAGCCGTGCCACTAAACATCCCCAGCTTATAGCTGTAAAACTTTGGGCGATGAGTCACTTGCTGGTTAACGGCACTGCCGCTGATCTTCTCTTATTTGGTGGATTCTTAGCTTGGGCAGTTGTCGACCGGATTTCAATGAAAAAACGCGCTGCTCGCCCTGTACCCGGTCTGCCAACGTCAGCAAGAAATGATGTGATTATTATTGTATTAGGTCTGGTTTTTTACGCTGTTTTTGCCGTGTACTTACACCAAGTACTGATCGGTGTCGCTCCCTTTGCTGTGAGTTAAGCCGCTGCAGCTATAATTGAATAACAAAAGTAATGACTATAATAAAGGATGCATTTGCATCCTTTATGCGTATTTAAAGACTGTTAATTTACAACTGCTGTTGTGTTGATAGCGATAGTGATAGTCGTAATGATAGCAGCCGTGATAGGGATGAAAGGAGGGAGGGCTGAACTTATTCATAATATCGACAATCTGTCAGCATTAACGTCTGATTTCACAATAATTGTAATTAATTATTTGTTGGTAGGTTATTGTTTAACAAACAAATTGTAAAGGGCTGTATTTATTTGTCAATGAAATGTTAATGGGTTCATTCTGGCATGGATGTTGCTTTATTTGGGTGTGATTTGTTTGTTATAAAAGGTAAAGGATGATGAAAGATGTTATGAAGGATATGACTCTACCCCCTGATTTAACCCTAAAAAAAGGCTCTGGACCGGTTTGCGCCAAAGTACCTGTTTATGCCAATTCGTTACCCCCCTGTAATCATGCTTGTCCCACGGGCAGTAATATCCAAGAATGGTTATCCCTTGCTCAGTCAGAACACTATGAAGACGCATTTCAAGCCTTAATCAAAAATAATCCGATGCCGGCGATTCATGGCCGGGTCTGCTATCACCCCTGTGAAGCCGCCTGTAACCGGACTAATGTCGACCAAGCTGTGAGTGTTCATGCTGTAGAGCGTTTTTTAGGTGATCAGGCTTTAGCAAAGAATTGGCAAGTACGCTTTCACGCGGAGCCGACTGGCAAGCGTGTCTTGATTGTGGGGGCTGGCCCGAGTGGCCTGGCAACGGCATATCATCTTAAACGTAAAGGTCATTATGTTGAAATTCGTGACGCTGCGCCGATGGCGGGTGGCATGATGCATTTTGGTATTCCGGCATATCGACTACCACGGGATATGTTAGAAAATGAAATAGCGCGTATCGAAGCGATGGGTATCAAAATAGTGCTTAACCACAAGGTGGAAGACCTGCTGGCAGAACAGCAAAGTGGTAAGTTTGATGCCGTTTTCCTTGCTATCGGCGCACACGTAGGCCGCGGGGTTGAGATCCCTAATGATGCCCCGGAAAAAGTTAACGATGCGGTCTCTTACCTACGGGATGTAGAGATGAATAACGCCCCGAAACTTGGGAAACGTGTTGCTGTTTATGGGGGCGGTAATACCGCAATGGATGCCGCACGCACGGCACGGCGTTTGGGTTCGGATGTGATGGTGATTTACCGCCGAGATCGCGCTCACATGCCTGCCCACGATTTTGAATGTGTGGAAGCGATGGAAGAGGGCGTGACATTTCATTGGCAACGCACCATTAATGATATTGATGGTTCGACCTTTACCCTGGAAAAAATGGTCATCGATGACCAAGGGCGACCGCAGCCGACCGGTGAATTTGAACGTGTTGAAGCGGATTCATTGATCCTTGCTTTAGGCCAAAATATTGATACTAAGTTGACTCGGGCTATTCCTGCCGTTGAGCACAAACAAGACGGCACTGTCATCGTTAATGAACAAATGATGACAGGCCACAGTGGTTTGTTTGCGGGTGGTGACATGGTACCGAGTGATCGCACGGTCACTATCGCGGTCGGGCACGGTAAAAAAGCCGCCGCGCACATTGATGCGTTTCTAAATAACCGTATTTTTATTAAAGCCATCAAGCATCCTCTCATCCGTTATGATCAGCTGCACCTTTGGTATAAAACGGATGCTGGGCAGAGCGAACAGCCTGCCATTCCCGTTATTCAACGTTCGACCTCTTTTGATGAGGTTGTCGGTGGATTGACCGAGTCTGAGGCGCTATATGAAGCACAGCGTTGTTATTCCTGTGGCAATTGTTTTGAGTGTGACGGCTGTTTTGGTGCCTGTCCCCATGGCGCTATCACCCGCTTAGGAAAGGGTAAAGGCTACGAGATTGATTACAACAAGTGTACTGGCTGTGAAGCCTGTTATGCCCAATGCCCTTGTCATGCGATAGAAATAATCGCAGCGGAAATGGAATAGGAGAATATCATGACAACGAATAAGGAACAGATCACTAAACGTCTTGATAGAGAGACTGTCATGCATACCTGTGACGGCAACGAAGCCACTGCGCACATTGCTTATCGCGTCAGTGAAGTTTGTGCCATCTATCCAATCACACCGTCATCAACCATGGCGGAATTTGCCGACCAGTGGGCTGCTGAAAAGACCCCTAATATCTGGGGTAATATTCCGCTGATTGCTGAGATGCAAAGTGAAGGGGGCGCTGCAGGGACACTGCACGGTGCATTACAAAGTGGTGCACTGACGACCACATTTACCGCCTCTCAGGGGTTAATGTTAATGCTGCCGAACATGTACAAGATAGCCGGAGAGTTAACCGCGGCGGTATTCCATGTGGCAGCCCGTTCATTGGCTGCGCAGGGCCTGTCTATCTTTGGTGATCACCAGGATGTGATGGCCGCTAGAGGCACTGGTTTTGCGTTATTAGCGTCATCATCGGTGCAGGAGGCCCATGATATGGCGCTGGTTGCACACGCGGCAACACTCGATGCGCGTATTCCATTTCTGCACTTTTTTGATGGTTTTAGAACGTCCCATGAAGTGAACAAGGTAACGCTGATTAGCGATGCGCATATTAGAGCGATGATCTCAGATAAGCTGGTACGTGCCCATCGGGATCGTGGTTTAAGCCCAGATACGCCGTTCATTCGGGGGACGGCGCAAAATCCAGATGTGTATTTCCAGGGGCGTGAAACGGTTAATCCGTATTACGCAAAGACCCCGGGGATAGTGCAGAACTGCATGGACAAGCTGGGTGATCTCACCGGACGTCACTATAAATTGCTGGAGTTCCACGGTGCGCCAGACGCTGAGCGGGTGGTTATTGCCATGGGTTCAGGTATTGAAACGATTAAAGAAACAGTGCAGCACCTGGTTTCTCAAGGTGAAAAAGTGGGTGTGCTGCAGGTACGCTTGTATCGTCCGCTATCGGCTGAACATCTGATCGCCGAATTGCCGGATACAACCCAAAAAATGACTATTCTGGATCGTACCAAAGAGCCGGGTGCCAATGCAGATCCGCTCTATCAAGATATACTCACTGCATTAATGGATTCTGTTAACAGCGACAGCTCGGGCAGTTTAGACAAGATGCCGCGTCTGATCGCGGGTCGTTATGGTTTGTCGAGTAAAGAATTTACGCCTGCCATGGTGAAGGCCGTATTTGATAACCTGGCGCTGAACAAGCCCAAACATCACTTTACCGTGGGTATTATTGATGATGTGACGCACTCGCATCTTGATTATGATCCTGCATTTGATATTGAAGAACACGATGTGGTTCGTGCCATGTTCTATGGTCTTGGCGCTGATGGTACTGTTGGTGCAAACAAAAATACAATCAAGATCATTGGTGATGATCCGGATTACTTCGCGCAAGGTTATTTTGTCTATGACTCGAAAAAATCCGGTTCACAAACTGAATCACACCTACGTTTCGGCAAGCACCCCATTAATAGTCCGTATCTGATCCAATCAGCTAACTTCATTGCCTGTCACCAGACCACATTTGTCGACAGTACTGACATGTTGGCAAAGGCCGCGGATAATGCCATATTCTTGCTAAACACCACTGTTGCGGCAGATAAAGTGTGGGATAGCTTACCAGCGAGAATGCAACAGCAACTTATCACGCGGAACATGAGCCTGTATGTTATCGATGCTTATAAGGTGGCACGCGAAACGGGCATGGGCAATCGCATTAATACCATTATGCAAACTTGCTTTTTTGCGCTGTCTGGTGTGCTGGAAAAAGACGTTGCTATCGCCAAGATCAAAAAAGCGATTAAGAAAACGTATACGCGCAAAGGACCTGAAGTGGTCGAGAAGAACTTCGCGGCGGTTGATCATACCCTAGAACATCTGTATCAGGCCGAAGTGCAGTCACAAGTGACGGCGACCGGTCAGCCGAAGGGGGGGGTATCGGATAACGCGCCGGAGTTTGTGCAAAAAGTTACTGCGCAGATGATGGCGGGCAAGGGCGACTTGATCCCTGTTTCTATGTTACCCGTTGATGGTACCTACCCATCTGGTACCACTCAGTGGGAAAAACGTAATATTGCCCAGAAAATTCCAGTATGGGCATCGCAGGATTGTATCCAGTGTGGTAACTGTAGCATCGTTTGTCCGCACGCAGCTATTCGTGCCAAATTCTATGACAGAACCGAACTCAATAATGCACCCGAGGGCTTTAAATCGGCGGGTATTACTGCCAGAGGTTTCCCGGATACCCGTTATACCCTGCAGGTTTATGCCGAAGATTGCACCGGCTGTACGCTGTGTGTCGATGCCTGTCCTGTCGTGATGGAACCTGCTACAGATAGCTTGCCGGAGCGTAAGGCGATCAATATGGCATTGAAAGCGCCCTATATGGAGCAGGAGAAGAAAAACCTGACCTTCTTCGATAGCCTGGCTTATAACGACCGGGCGCGAATTGATTTCTCTCACGTGCGCGGTGCTCAGTTCTTGCAGCCATTGTTTGAGTTTTCCGGCGCTTGTTCAGGTTGTGGTGAAACGCCTTACCTTAAATTGATGTCGCAGTTGTTTGGTGATCGTCTCATGATCGCTAATGCAACCGGTTGTTCATCCATTTATGGCGGTAACTTACCGACAACGCCTTGGTCTAAAAATGCCGAGGGTCGTGGTCCTGCATGGGCGAACTCCTTGTTTGAAGATAACGCGGAGTTCGGATTTGGTTTCCGCTTGGCTGCAGTGAAACAACATGAAATGGCAGAGCAGCTGTTACGTGGTTTCAAGCAACAGCAGACACCAGAGCAACAAGACCTACTGGATCCGCAATTAGTCGAGCAGTTATTGCATGCCGAGCAGGTTTCGGAAACTGAAATTCAGGCACAGATCAAACGGGTGGATAGTTTAAAAGCCCAGCTGAAAGCACTTGGCTCCGAGCCAGCGTTGAACCTGATGTCGGTGGCTGATCAGCTTATCCGCCGTTCAATCTGGATTGTGGGTGGTGATGGCTGGGCCTATGACATTGGCTCAAGTGGTTTGGATCATGTGTTAGCCAGCGGTGCTGACGTGAATGTATTGGTGATGGATACTGAAGTTTATTCCAATACTGGTGGTCAGATGTCGAAATCAACCCCATTAGGCGCGGTGGCTAAGTTTGCTGCGGCGGGTAAACAAACTACCAAAAAAGATGTGGCAATGCAGGCCATTTCTTACAATAACGTGTATGTTGCCCGGGTTGCGTTAGGCGCTGATCCACAGCAGGTATTGTTGGCAATGCGTGAGGCGGAAGCCTATCGAGGGCCTTCAATTATTATTGCTTATAGTCATTGTATCGCCCATGGTATTAACATGAACGACGGTTTGCGTCAGCAGCAACTGGCCGTGAAATCCGGCCATTGGCCGTTATTCCGTTACAATCCTGAGTTACGTGATGTGGGTGAAAATCCATTCTCGTTAGACACGCTACGTCCAAGCATTCCGCTGGAAGAGTACCGTCTTAACGAAGCGCGTTATAAGAGTCTGTATCGCACGGATCCGGAAGCGGCGGCTGCCATTACGGCTAAAGCTCAGAAAGTGGCGGAGCGAAAATGGCAGTTGTATGAGGAGATAGCCACAAAAAACCAGGACTTAATTGCGCCATATATGGAGCTATAGGTCGATTAAATACGACGTTTACAGCGTAAAGTAACCAATAAAAATGCGTTACTTTACGCTGCTATCTTCTATTATTTTCTTCTTCTTCTTCTTCTTCT
>JBLHPA010000130.1:0-6812 GCA_047628235.1 Moritella sp. | reverse complement strand
AAAAACACCCGTCTGAGGGGAAATCACAGGGGTGTTCACGGCCAATAATTGGCAGGCTCGCTTATTCCCGAGCGAGCCAGCATCATAAATCCAAAATCAATAGTTCTAAGCCTTTCAATCAAAATAGTTTAATTTTGGTGGACTTGTAACTCAATATCGGGGCGTAAGTGAGTTAAGTGACGTTCGGCCAAACTATCACCAGCTAGAATTTGAAATGGGGTTGTATCTCACCCGACTGGAACTGCACGGCGCTATCTATTCATAGCTACCGCATTCGATAGCTATTTCATTGCTACCTTGCCGCCAATCATTTTATACGCCGGGGTGCCATGTACTAAGGTATCTCTGGCGAAGACCTGATGACAGCGGGGGCAGGTGCAAGGCTGCTGACAAAAATTAGTCACGATCCGCTCCTTAAAACATTTTACTAATGTGCCTTTTCCACCTTTTCGATACTTAAACAATTGTGTATTACATTGCCGGCAGAAGATATCGACTGTTCTCACTGGGCCTTTTTTGTTCGGTTTTGCCATTGGTATTTATTATGAGCCGCTTTGAATGGGGTATTGTGTCATATATCCATATAGATTCAACACCGGGTCTTGATTTCATTACTGTGCTGAGTCAGGATGAAGGCAATATAAACTGGTAAGGAAAAGTTCGCTTAATGTCGATATCGACCACATCTAATATGCTGTTTCCTCGAATAATCCGTTGGGTTAAATGGCTACTTATTGCGGTGTCACTTATTCTCGCAGCGCTCATACTGGGTTATCGCTACAGTGAACGCGTCGTGTTTTTTGCTAGCGAACATATCACCCAAGATTACGGCCTTAAAATTGAACAGTTTAAGCAGTTTGAAATAACCACTTCGCCACAGCTAGCATTCTCTGTCGGGCAGATAGATCTGAGCTTTGATTATGCTAGGTTCCAACAGAAAACGTCGCTCCAGCAGAAAACCAAAAGTACCACTGCGGTATCCAATGCCGAATCGCCATTTAGCTCAGCAAAAATTTTAGCTTTAATACCGCAACTTCGTATAAATGAAATGAATATGCAATGGCAGAATCTGCCTGATGAAATAAATCTTCCCTGGTCTGCATTAACGGTCAAAGACATCTTCTATAGTCGGCGTATTACACCAGAGTTTGGTTTCACTGTTTGGCAGCCGCATTCTCAGCCGCAATCTCAGCAGGAACAAAAGCCGAAACAAAAAATAGCAGGAGTAAATGCCTACTATCAGCAGCAGGTATGGCAGATAAAACTAATTACCGAACTTGCTACGTTAGCTCCGCTGACATCGACGATATTTCCTGATACTGGAATGACTATGCAGGGGTTAGCCACCGCTAACCTAGAGTACCGGCCCGCAAACAGCGAACAGATAATACTGCAGCTAAAACTTGGCAACGCAGCGCTGGTTAGTGGCAACCAACCCCTTATTGAAAACGTCTCGCTACTGCTAAAGAGCGAGCTTAAGTTGACCGCGCGTGGTTGGTTACCGGCCTATATCACTTTTAATATTAACCAGTTAACTCCGCTGCAACTAAATGCTGAGAGCTGTCTACAGGTCAGTCAACTGCTGCAGCCTGATGTGATGGATTGTGGGAAACTGGCAAAAATTACGCCGATAGAGATAGCACCTTTATTACCAATAACTGTTAACTTGTCGCTGCAAGAGGGGGATCTCGCACTGTGGCTGGTCAGCTCCGAGCAGGTTAATGCTAAGGTCAAATTCCTGCAAACCCGTCTTGATCTCGGCTTAAGCGATCTACACCTTTCAGAAAACGGCGGACGCAGTGACTGGACCGTTGGGCTAAATGGCAATGTGAATGACGTCTCGACGCTGAATTTACCCGTGCAATTTAAGGCTAACGGCCATTTGGCAATGCAACCACAGCGCTTAGCGCTCTCGGTCTCTCAAGCCAAGTTCACCGCGCAAGATCTCCAGCTTGCAGCATTAAGTAGCGAGCATTTAACTGCGGAGCTGTTGGCACCGGTAGAAATTGTGTTAACAGAAGGGATGATAAAGCCGTTCGCGTTTCAGTTCGCCACTGACTTAACGAACAATGTTTATCAGAAATATACTGTTAAGCAATTTCAGGGAAACCATAGTGGTGAATTCATGCCTGCATTGGTGACGTTAACCTCGCGTTGGCAATTAGACGCTTTATTACTGCAAAGTATCGATAACCTGGTTATTTTCGACAATAAGCTTGAATCAGCCAGTGGTCATTGGCAACTGCCGGAGCAGGGGTTACCTGAACTGCTAACAAACGTCTATCCGTTACCTGCCGGATTACATCTCCCCGCCACTACCCGTGCAGAACTTGATTATAACTTGGCATTGATATCGGATAATCCGCAAGTCACTGCTCAACTATCTGGCAAAATTGCAGCTGATTCGGCGCAGTTCAATGATATTACTGCTGGTAATATAGCGACAGACTGGGGCTGTGAGTTACATTCTCGATCTCAATCAAAACAGAACTCTCAACAGAATTCGCAGCCAAAGTTGGCTCTGAACTGTCAACTCAGCGCTGCTGTTGCAGCCGTCGACGTAGGGGCACCTATCACCGACGTTGAGCTTTCTGCACAGCTGAAGCTGGATGATGATAAGCTCAGTGTTGCGATAGGGGAGGCGTCGGCACAGTTATTTGCCGGGTCAGTATGGGTAGAACCCCTGCTGATCACAGATTTTGATCATATTGTTGGCCAGTTACGCGTTAAAGACCTATCGTTGCCGAAGATGATTGAATTGTATCAGGTTCCTGGCGTGACGGTGATGGGATCACTACAAGCACAGCTACCCTTCATGGTAGAAGGCAAGCAAGTGACAGTGATTAATGGGGTGATAGAGCAGCAGGGCGAGGGCGGCATTATCCAGGTAAGAAACAATGCAACGGTAGAGCAATTGAAGTTAACCCAGCCACAACTTAAGTTTGCTTTAGATTTACTTGAAGATTTAGATTATCATTATCTGCACAGTGATGTGGACTTTCAACCTGATGGACAAACCAAGTTTCAGATCCATATTAAGGGGCGCAATCCAACGGTGGAGCGACCGATTGAGTTTAACTACTCTCATGATGAAAACGTGTTACAGCTATTTCGGAGTTTACGTATCAATGACGCTATGTACGACGCGATTAAAAAAATGAATAACTAACAAGGATATAAATATGAAAAAGCTGTTATTTGGTGTCAGCTTACTTGTGCTAATGACAGGTTGTGCACCAACAGTACAATTGGCTGCACCTGATAAGCCCATTGTGATTAATTTGAACGTGAAAATTGATCATGAGATTAAAGTTAAAGTAGATAAAGAGCTGGATGATGTATTTAGCGATGATGAATTATTCTAGCAAACCCTGGAGAGCGCAATGAGAAAAATATTTTCAACCTTGATTATTTTATTTGCAATGTCATTTTCTGTTCAGGCGATGGATCTGCAAGAGGCAAAACAAGCCGGGCTTGTGGGTGAGCAGACCAATGGCTATCTTGGTGTTGTCAAAGTAAGCGATGAGGTTAATGCCTTAGTTAATTCTGTTAACAGTAAGCGCCAAGCAAAATACCAGGAATTGGCGACCAAGCACAATATTACTATTGACGCGATTTCTGCTCGGGCCGGCAAAAAGGCCATGTCGTTAACGGAGTCAGGTCAATATATTCAGTCACCATCCGGTGGTTGGGTGAAGAAGTAAATTCTTTTTTAGGCTTATAATTTATAAATTAGCCTTGGCATAGTATCGTTAAGGCTATTATACATCGCCCCGCACTTTTACAACAAACATATACAATTTGTTGATATTTATACCTATTGTTAGACGTGTCGTCAACAAATGATCCTCGTTTTTCCTTGTTCCTGATTAAATAAATCAATATACTCATTAATACCGAATTTGGCAGTAATCTTGTTGGCGCAGAAGGCTTAACTGCTACGAGGGTAATCTTGGTATCCCTCTATAGCTGGAGTATGTTTATTCTGGTTAATGGTTATCTACTGAGTAGGTATGGTCAGACAATAGGTAAAAGTATATTCGATATTTCAATAGTTTCGACAGAATATACAAAAATTGGCTTTTGGGAAATTATATTAAAACGCTATTTAGCAATCGGACTTTTATCTTCGATTCCTCTTATCGGTGGTATCTTTTCACTCACCAACATACTCTTCATCTTTAGACAAAATCGCCGATGTATCCATGATTATTTCGCAGGTACATTAGTTGTGAACGTTTCAATACCAACGAGTTGTGAGGCAATAAAATTAGAAGGAAAATTACCCTCAGACTAGGGCATGCTTGGCAATCTGGCAAATATAAACAAGTGCTGTACTGACACCACCATCAAGTTGCCAATGGCAGTGCATTCCAGTCGGTAGTGTAAGAGGGGGGCGCTAAATTGTCTTTCGGACGCCACTCCTGAGTATTCCCTTCTGATGCTAGGCGTATCGTACCATGACCAAATTTTTGATTAATCGAATCAAACGTTGCGTTGATCTGCTCTTTATTATCATCTGGCGCTGTGCCGAACAAATCGCCCTGTGCGGTCGGTTGATCGGTCAGTTGTGCCAGTACCACACCAATTTTTTGATAATGGTAACCCTCCTTAAACGCCCTGTTCAGCAAAAAAGTGGCATATTGAGTCAGCACCTGAGTTGATTGCGTTGGCCGCGGGAGATAAATATCTAAGCTTTTACGTAATTGCTTCTTTTCAGTATCAAAGGGATTGGTATTGAAAAAAACCACTAACTTATTACACCAGGAGCCCTGACTACGCAATTTATAGGCGGCATGATTGACGTGGCTGGACAGCGCCTGCTGTAATATGACTTGTTCCGTTACCAGTTTCCCCATGGTGCGAGAGACACATATCTGTTCCCGTGCCATGCGGTTATCCTTTAATGTTATTGCCTCAATCCCGCGCAGTTCTAGCAGGGTACGCTCGACGGTGACACCGTACTTTTGCTGGATAGTTTTTAAATCAGCCTCACGCAACTGTAAGGCTGTGTGGATCCCCTGGCTATCGAGTTTGGCGGCGGTCTTTCTGCCAACCCCCCAAACATCACCAATCGGCATTCGGGCCAGTAACCATGCTTCTTTTAGCACGCTATCCAGCACGGTAGTACCCTGCATCTTATGCTGCCACTTCAATTCTTTGCTGGCCCAATTAGCAACCTTGGCCAAGGTGCGGGTGCGTCCGACCCCGATGCCCACCGGCAGACCTAGATTTTGCTGAATAGTCTGTTTGATATGCCTGCTGTAAATGGCCAAGTCAGGCATGCAGCGGGTTTCCAGCTGGCCAAATGCTTCATCCACGCTGTAACGCTCTGGATTAATAAGTAAATATTCTAGCTCGGTATGAAAGCGATTGGACATATCACCAAATAGCGTAAAATTAGAACCCCACAGGTGACCCCCGTGCTCTTTTGCCAAGGCCGCAGCGCTGAATGCGGGATCGGCCATTTTAACGCCCAGTTGCTTTAGTTCGGTATTTCTCGCAATAACGAGGCCTTGATTTGAACTTAATACCCCCAGCGGTTTGTCACGCAATTGCGGGTTAAAGAGGAGACAAAAAGACACGTAAGCTGCATTAATGTCGCATAAGGCCCAGTATGTTTGATTGGCCAAATAAGCTGGCTGTTTGGGTTCATCCATCAAAACTGCTTAATGAAACCGGTAACGGTTCCCCAAATAATACAAGATTGCCAGTCAGACTCAGCTGCCGGGATCATGATGTCTTGATGCTCCGGATTATGGCTGTGTAAGTAAGGCGCGTGTGAATGAGGGGTGCATAATTCCTTCACCACAAATTGCCCATCAATCACAGCGACGACAATTTTACCGTGGCTCGCAGTAATCGATTTATCCACCACTAAAATTGCGCCGTCGGGGATGGTCGGCATCATGCTGTCACCACTGACCTTCACGAGAAAGGTTGACGATGGGCGGTTGATCATGAGTTCATCCAAAGAGATGGACTTCGCTAGGTAATCTTCACAAGGATTGGGAAAACCAGCGGCGACACTCATATCAAGTTGGGTTAATGGGTGATGGCTGACGGTAAGGGCGCCAAGTACTGTTGCCTGCATAAAAATACCACTGTTGTTATGTACAGTGGTATTCTAGGCGTAAATTGATGTTATTTCAAGTTTGTTATTAGCAACAAGACTAACCGACCGATGGAATAATCGCGAACATCTGCAGAAATTGCGCAGTGATGATCAGACAGCCAGTAAGTCCAGCGAGAGCAAGCGTAAGGTTGCCGCCTCTTACCCGGTAACCATTTTCTTCAGGCGCTGTTTTACGCTGTTTAAATACCATGGCGACAGGTAGGAAGATAGCGAGAATAACCAGCGCGATTGCGGCATAACCCAGTGCAGTAATAAACCCCTGTGGGTAGAACAGGGCAAAACCAAGGGGTGGTAAAAAGGTTACAACAGCGGTTTGCAGACGATGCTTCTTACCGTTATTACGTTTTAGGATGTTCGACAGTAGATCAAACAGACCCAGACTCACCCCGAGAAATGATGTCGCCAGCGCCAGGTCGGCAAAGACAGACACAGATTGGCTAACGCCGGGTTGCTGTAACACAGTACTGAGTGTTTGGATAAAGCTGGTGAGGGAATTATTCGCCAATAAATCATTCTGGCTGAGCACGCCCTGAGTCGCGAATTGCCATATTAGGTAGATGCACAATGGTGCTGAGGCACCAAAAACCATCACTTTTTTAAGCGTCTTAATGTCTAATCCCACATAGCGAACAATCGAAGGGATACTGCCATGGAAGCCAAATGAGGTAAAGATCAC
>JBLHPA010000129.1:0-6962 GCA_047628235.1 Moritella sp. | reverse complement strand
GACTACAACAAAAAACACAAGTATTTCCCCTCGAACGAAACTCAGCGGTAAGAAGCCGGTTAACCCATTCATTAGAAGTGCAGCAAGTAGGCCGCTTCATTGTGCAAAGCATTTTTAACCAGCTAGCGGAAAACAAACTGGTTGAATACAAGCTCGCGGGATTAGAACGGCACATTGAAACCGTTGTCGAGATGTCTTGTCTGATGCATGATATCGGCAATCCACCTTTCGGCCATTTTGGCGAGCAGGCCATCAATGACTGGTTCAATAGAAACCTCATTAAGTCACTGCCAAGTACAAATGAGGTAAAACTCAGCCTGGATGAAAACCTGAACAGAGATATCTGTAATTTTGAAGGCAATGCGCAGGCTGTTAGGTTAATGCACTCATTACTCCGGCTGAACCTAACATACAGCCAGGTTGCGGGTATCCTCAAATATACCCGCTGTGGCACAGAGGTTAAGCCTGATAAGGATGCACCACTCAGCTATCTGAAAAAAAAGGTGGGTTATTATTTTAGTGAGAAAGCGTACATAGCAACCCTGTGTGACAAGTTAAATATGCAAGTCGGGCACCGCCATCCTGCGTCATATATTATGGAGGCCGCGGACGATATTTCTTACTGCATAGCGGATCTCGAGGATGCTGTCGAAAAAGGCATTTTAGATATTAATCGGCTGAGTGACGCACTGTTGCATGAGCACGGTGTAATACTCGATGAGTTTGGGCTAAATGCAGCTGACTCCAATCTACGACAGATCTTGCAAGCGGCGCATGAGGCGGCAGAAAAAGAGGATATCTGCCAGAGCAGTCAGTTTTTCATCTCGCTGAGAGTGGGTATCACCCACCCTTTGGTTCAGCATGCGGTCGAGCGTTTTGTTAGTCATATATCGGCTATTTTTCACGGTTCATTCAATCAGGCGTTGTTAGAGGATCAAAGCCATGCACATGCCATCACTGAAACCTTTAAACGGGTCGCGCTCAAGTATGTCTTTTGCCACAAAGAAGTCGAAGGCCGTGAGTTGCAGGGATATAAGATCATTTCTGGCCTGTTAACCTGCTATCAACCCTTGTTGATACTCAATCGAGAGGCATTTGAAGCGGTTTCTGACCAGAAGGAAGAGGCTGGGCTATTAGAGCGTCGACTATTTAAAAAACTACCGGGTAAGCATGTTAGAGCTTATAAGCACAGTGTTAACGACGTAACCGATGTTATCGAGTTTTATTATCGCTGCCGTTTATTACAAGACTACATTAGCGGCATGACCGATCAGTTTGCCTATGATGAATACCGATCATTAATGGTTATTGATGCTTAAATGGACTCTAGCTAGCTTGTTAATTGGCAGGCTAGCTTAGCAGAATTTTAAGCAGCAATGAGTGCTGAATATTGAAGAGATAAATCTAATAATTATTGATTGTATGGAACCGACATACCAGCACATTTATTCATAAAACCAGGTGCGGAATGTCGGCTACATTAATTAAATTAGGCTATTCCACATTGTTCTTCTGCTAGTGAATATTCCTGTAAAGATTCTGACGTTTTATTTTTCGCTTTATGTTCGCTATAAAAAAAGCATCCAACAAAGATAAAACAAGCTGCGTCAACAAAGAATGACAGTTGCATTGAATGAAGTGAATCTGCTACATAACCTTGAATTGCTGGTACGAAAGCAGCGCCCACAATAGCCATAACAATAACTGCACCAGCCGTTTCTTTGTGCTCATTATCTACAGTATCGAGCGTTACAGCATAAATAGTAGGCCAATTGGGACCAAATAAAATACTGACACCCACAACCATATACATAACTGAAACATTATGAACAAGTGCGATATAAATCATGGCAAAAGTGCCAATTACACTGTATGCCATTAAAACTTTTTCTACTTTAAATTTTGTCATTAATATATTTGCAACGAATTTACCAATAAAAAAGCAAATAAAGCTGTAAACCATGTAGTTAGTCGCTTCGCGCTCATTTATATCAATAAGTTCTAATGCCAACCGAATAGTAAAAGACCATACGGCAACTTGCATTCCAACATATATAAATTGAGTTGCAATGCCTCTTTTAAATCTTTTATTACCTTTTAGATATTTAAGAGATTCCAAAAGACTTGGCGTTTTTTCATTTTCTTTTTTAGCAACTTTACAATCAGGAAAAGGCGTTATTACTATTAAAAGTAAAATTACAGCGATTACACCAATTAAATAACGGTAAGGCATTAGTGTTGCCTGAAGCATTGTTAATTTAAAGGCGTGTAGTTGCTCTGGGTTTAATAATGCCATTTGGCTTTCTAGTGATGGCCCATCTGAGAATATTAAATATTTACCTAATAAAATACCCGTCATAGCGCCTATGGGATAAAACGTTTGGCTAATATTTAATCTAAGTGTTGATTTTGATTTTGGCCCTAACATTGAGCTATATGTATTTGAAGCTGTTTCAAGAAAACTTAAGCCTATTGCAATTGAAAAGATTGCACCAAGAAACATGGTATAAGTTGCCATGTGTGATGCAGGGAAAAACAATGCACACCCACCCATATAAGCAGCTAAACCAATTATAATTGCTTTTTTGTAACTCGAACGTTTTATTACAATTGATGCTGGAATCGCTATTACAAAATAACCGCCATAAAATGCACTTTGAACAAGCGCACTTGCAAAATTTGTTAATTCAAAAAGACCTTTAAACTGAGTTATCAGTATGTCATTTAAAGATGCAGCAACCGCCCATAAAGGGAATAAGCAAGATAATAATATAAATTGGAATATGGGGGTCTTAGATAGATACCCATCTGGTAATTGTTCTGGCAGTGCTCTCATTGACTTTCCTTAATCAGTAAATTTATATACGCCTTGAATTACTCAATGCGTAACGATATTGAAATTTTATTTGTAATACTGCCATCAGCAATTATGTATTCTGTTTTTATCGTCACTAATGTTAGCTGGGCTATGGTACTACCCATAAAGAGGTATATCTTTGAAGTGGGTCAAACTTATGAACTACAAAATATTTAAATATTAATAAAAACAACCTGTAATGACAGGTGGTTAGGTTTGCAATTGGTGTTTATGACTGACCCAGTGATCATGTGAAGTGTTATATGCTGACGTCGGTGCGCTGTATTTGAATGGAATTGTGTTTATTTTTTTTTATGTTACATTTGTTTTTTCGAATGTTTTATATTTTATTGAAATGATTAAACTCCAGAATAAAATTGATGATAAATATTAAGTTTATTCCGCTATCGTTCTTTTGCTTATCCATATTAACGCCACGGTTTGCAGCTAAACAAGCTTGGTCATGCAATCGATTTTCCTTACAAACCCATACATAAGAATACCCAAACGCCTCATTAATTCGTTGATAATAGTGTTTTCGGGCAATGCCGAACTCATCAGCCCAATGAAGCGATTGCGGTCTAGCATGCAAAGGCATAGAACAATCAGCATATGAAAGGACTGACACAGGTGTTGTTGAATAAACTAAATCCATTATTAAATGGGAAATTAACTATGAAAAAATACCTGTGGCTTACTCCCCTATTATTGCTCTCTGCCTGTGCCCGAATGGATCATATCCAGTTGGGTGATATCGACCAGAGTCAGGGGGTGTTGAAGCCTATTTCAGTGAAGGTGAGTGAAAACACTGTGTCTGTGGGTGCAACCTTATCCGTTGCACAAGCCATGGCAAACAACTCATCAGGACAGGAAGACATCGAGTCGCTAAAAGCGATCTGGGCACTGTTAAACATGGGACCAAGAACGGGGATCCCCGTATTTAATGATACCTATGCGCAGAATGTACTCAATCAACTTTATGCCCAATGCCCGTCGGGCAAGATAACCGCTATTCGGAGTATCCGAGAAGCGAATGACTATGCCATTGCCAGTGGTGAAATTGTTCGTATCGACGCTGATTGTATAATTTAAGGAATTAATGATGAAACGTTATTTTTATTTGCTGCTTACTGCTGCTGTATTAACCTTGAGTGGCTGCGTGGGCCTTAACAGTGTTTCAATGACACAGGTTCCGCAGGAAAAAGGCCATCAAATCGAAGCTGATGCCCATGATTGGGTGTTCCTAAACTTCACCACACAAAATGATTTTGTTGATGCAGCGGTGACAAAACTAAAAGGCCAGTGTGAAGGTGGCAAGATCACGGGTGTGTATACCAAGCACCAAACCACGGGTTACGTTTTATTATTTAAACGTGAAGTCATTGTAAGTGGGTATTGTAACCAGCCTGAGGCTTAATGATGAAAAAACTAACAGCGGCATTCGTTTTACTGACTAGCGTATTGGTATTAGGTGGTTGCACCAGCAGTATTCATATGGTGAATACCGCCGGTTTTGACCAGCAGATCCCGGCCAATGCTGAGTACAATTATGTCAAAGCAGAAGCGGCACAAAATGTAATTATGGGTTTTGCTTTTGATACAAATTATGTGGATGAAGCACGTGAATCACTCATCAAGCAGTGTGATGGCGACTTGGTTGCGGTAAGTACCCAGTACTCTACCGACCATAACTTTATGCACTGGACTAATAAGATCCTGATGAAAGGGATCTGCATTTAGCTGTTAAAGACAGTTAAGTTTATTGCTGATGGCAGAAAAGTGAGTGACAAAAGTGACTCACTTTATCTCCAACATCGCAATTAACGTTAACGCTCATCGGTAAAAATGATCCGTTATTTAATATGGTGATGATTAAGTACAAGGAACCAGAGTATCGCTGTCAATCTGCCCCTTTGTTTGCGAAATAAATTTCAGTGTTAAGGCTAAGCTAGCCATCACAGTATATATTGCGGCTACCGCTGCAAACACTGTCCACCATCCACCAAGTTGCCAGCAGTAGATCAACGCAAAACCACCGATGCTCCCGCCGGAATAATAGATCACCAGGTACAATGCTGTTGCGGTTGATTTTCCTTTTGTCGCAGTACGTCCCACATAACCATAAGCCAAGGAATGGACAAAAAAAGCGCCGGCACTCAGTACCATTAATCCGAGTAATATCGTCGGCATGGTTTGTATTGAAATAATGCTTAGACCGCTAAAGCTAATGCCAATCCCCAGCAATAAGCCACTGAAGATAGTGTGAGACCGAAGCCAGCGACCGCTTAATCGCGCTGATAAGGTGCCTGCGAGATAACACAAGAATATCAATGACAACATACTGGCAGGTAATGAAATTGGCGCAGCAGAGAGCTTAAACCCCATCACCGAGAATACATTAATAAACACCGCAAAGTTAAGGCCCCCGATGAGCATGGCTAACAGCAGTTTTGGCGTTTTAACATGCATGAATACTTGTTTTCCGTGGTGCAATAAGCGACCTTCCTGGGCGGTAAAATGACGTTGTTTTAAGATCAGTGGAAAAATAATCAACAAGGCGATGATGCTTAATAGCGACATGGCTAAAATTGTCCACTTTAGGCCAATCACATCTGTCATTACTCCACCATAAATACGGCCCATAATACCACCCAGAGAATTGGCGCTGATATAAGTACCCACTGCCACTAACACTGCGGCAGGCTCAAATTCCTCAGCCATATAGGCAACCGCCACAGCAATAAACCCGGCCAGCGCAACGCCCAGTACCGCACGTAATATAATTAATGTCTGCAGCTCCTGACTAAGAAACATCAGCAGGTTGATGCAGGGGATCAGTATCAAACTACAGCGCATTACAGGTCTGCGGCCAACCATCTCAGAGATTATTGCCCAAGGGATAAGTGATAACGCAATGGCTAATGTAGTGCTAGAAAATAGCCAGTTAACCTGTAATTCTGAGACATTAAATTTGTCCATGAAATAAGGCAGCAACGGCTGAAAATAGTATAAGTTACAAAATACCAGAAACGAACCAAGCCCAAGCCCTAAGGTTACTTTTTTATAATCTTTAGAATGCAGCTTAATCATTCATCCGTCCTGTCTTTATTTGTAGTGGCAGCATGATTATCTTTTTAAGAGTCATGACGCATTAATAATGCTTATAGAATAACGATCTAATGCTAATATTGAAAATATATAAATATCATAGAAGGTATCTATTTTAGTTATGCTTAATTCTAAAATACTGCACTACTTTGCCACTATCGTTGAGCAGGGTAGCTATACTAAAGCCGCTGAACATTTAGGTATTGCTCAATCTGCACTGAGCATTGCGATGCGTAAGTTTGAAGAAAAAGTGGGAATGACGTTGCTGATCCGCAGCAGCAAAGGCGTGACGGTCACCAAAGAAGGTGAGGTATTGTTAGCGCACAGCAAAGGTATTCTTGCGCGTATTCATGATGCTGAAACTGCGTTAAATGAATTGCGGGGTATTGAACAGGGCGAAGTGAGTATTGGTATTCCAGGTATGCTGGGATCGTATTTTTTTCCTGAGATCCTGATGGCGTTTAAATTTAAATACCCTAATTTGAACCTCAGTATTGTCGAAGCGGGAACGCAAACCATCAAAGAAAAGTTATTGTCAGGGGAGTTAGACCTCGGCGTTATAGTCGATGATCATGTGCCAGATTCTTTGCAAATCCAACCTTTGATCCGACCTCAAATGGTTGTTGCTGTGGGAAAATCCCATCCCTTAGCGCATGAGGAAACTATCAATTACGCGCGTTTTTTCGAGCATGAACTGGTGATGTTTAAAGCAGGGTATTTTCATCGTGAAATTATTAATGGCTTATGTGAAGCGAATAGCATGACCGCGCATTATTCGTTTGAGACGAATCTTATCGCCATGATCCTTAATATTGTCAAAAACGAATTTGCCATCACCGCCTTGTTAGAGTTAGTCACAGATCAAGAACCCGATGTAACAGGCATTCCTTTTGAACCCCCGATCTTCCTGGATCTTGCTTTGGCGTGGCGTAAAGAGGGTTATTTATCTTTGGCAAACCAGCGCTTTGTTGAGTTTACCTTAGCGCAGATAAACGCA
>JBLHPA010000128.1:0-7054 GCA_047628235.1 Moritella sp. | reverse complement strand
AGATCTTGGACTACATGGCGAATATGGTGATCATCGAGCTGGTATAAAATTTGTTTTCCCTGCCGCTGCGAGCGTAAGATACGCGCCTCACGCAAGTGCCGTAAATGGTGACTGGTAAGCGATTGTGACATCCCTGTGGTCTGTGCAAGCTCAGAAACGGCAACGGGTCCATGCATGCAGGCAAGTACCAGCCGAATACGTCCCTCATCGCCCAACAAATGGAATAAATGAGCAAGTGTCGATATCTGACTGTCATCTAATGCGGGAAGTTCAGAGGTACAAATTGGCGCTTGTTTTTGCATCATGCCCAGCTAACTCAGTAAAATATTGGTTGGTTTAAAAGTGTAACACTTGAAATCACGTGGGCAATGAAAAACAGGTAAAGCAGATCAAAAATGCCAACTTAGTGAACGATACACGCCGTAGAGCGGATCCTAAGTTGGCATCATAAGAATAATAAATTATCGGTTATTACCGACTGATTAAATAAACGCAAGTTTCGCAATAAATACAATCGCCAGCACATTCATACCGAAAGATACATCAGCAGAGCGTCCCGTTGCATGCTTAATAATGGTAAATGATAGGAAACCTAAAATAATACCATCGGCAATTGAATAGGTTAGCGGCATCATGATCGCAGTGATCGCCGCAGGCACATAATCGGTAAACTCATCCCAGTTGATTTTCTGTAAGCTGCCAACCATGAGGAAGGCGACATAGATAAGCGCACCCGCTGTCGCATAACCAGGAACAATTTGTGCTATTGGCGCAAAAAACATAGCCACTAAGAACAGGATCCCAACCACAACGGCGGTCAAACCAGTACGGCCGCCTTCTGCAATACCCGCATTACTTTCAACATAGGTTGTAACCGGTGGGCAACCAATCATCGCGCCCGCCACACTGGCAATACTGTCAGCGGTTAACGCCTTGTTTAGGTTTTCAATTTTTCCCTCATCATTATAAAAATGTGCACTTTCCGCTACCCCTATCATGGTACCAGCAGTATCAAACATATTTACAAACAGGAAGGCTAAAATAACACTGATCATTGACACATCTAATGCGCCCATCACGTCCATCTGCATGAATGTTTTCGATAGTCCCGTAGGCAGTGAAACCACGTGATCCGGCAGACTAACTAACCCCATAATGGCGCTGATTGCGGTTACAGTAATAATACCAATTAATACCGAACCAAACACCTTACGGGTAGATAATACAGCAATGATAATAAAGCTTAATCCACCGAGCACTACTGTCGGGTCACGAAAGTCACCCATGGTGACCAGCGTTGCTGGGCTGGCTGTTATGATGCCCGCCGCTTTCAGGCCGATGATGCCAAGGAACAGACCAACACCCGCAGTCATAGCATAACGCAGACTTGGTGGAATGCTGTCAATGATCCATGAGCGTAATTTAGTGACACTCATAACGACAAAAATAAGACTCGATATAAACACCGCTCCCAGCGCCACCTGCCAAGAATATTCCATACCTTTCACTACAGCAAATGTAAAGAAGGCATTCAGTCCCATACCTGGTGCGAGTCCCACAGGCCAGTTGGCATAAAGACCCATAAAGATGCAGCCTATCGCGGCGCTTAATGCTGTTGCGACAAAGACCGCCTGGTAATCCATACCCGCAATTGACATGATATCTGGATTAACAAAAAGGATGTAAGCCATTGTCACGAATGTCGTGAAACCCGCCATTACTTCAGTTTTTATATTGGTATCATGGGCTTTTAACTTAAACAACTTTTCCATTAAGGTCGCAAAAGCTGAGAGATTAGTCGATTCAGAGTTTAGTGTAGACGTGTTTGGTGCAGACTTGTTAGCCGTGTTCATGGGGTACTCACTTTTTATTTTTGACCTTAAAGACGGCTCATGATTGCGTCTAAAATGCAATCTGAGATAGCAATAAAGGTGACTGGTTGTTTAATAAACGACGGTCGCCCAGCAGAAAAGTGGAAAGTTCTGAGCTGACAATTATTAAATGACCGGGTTAAAAATTAGGTAATTATTACCTGTTATAGATTCACACTGTGAATGCGCGAGATTATGTGCCAAATATTAAAAAAATGGAAGTTATTTGTATGATTATTACACTTAGGTTAGAAAATCACTGAAGGCTAAATACGATTAAAGATGGTTTTGCGCCGAAAGGCCCAGTAAAGAAGTCGGAATGTCATATTTCCAAGGTACATATTGCAAATAAATTGTAATAAACACGGTAATGTTGTTGCAGGTATAAAATAAGCCTTCTACATTAATAAGCAGAAAGCCAATCTTTATAGGTTGATTATATCAATTACTTAGCGTGAGCGATTGCTTCAACTTCAACCTTAACCCCTAACGGCAGATCTTTAACAGCAAAGCAGCTACGTGCTGGGCAGTCTGTAAGGAAATACGTTTTGTACACTTCATTAAATTGAGCAAAATCTGCGATGTCAGCAAGATAACAAGTTGTCTTGATAACAGTATCAATATCGCCACCACCGGCAACAAGTACATGTTTTAGGTTTTCCAATGACTGCGTGGATTGTTCAACAATACCACCATCAACTACACCACCTTTTTCTTTGCATACAGGAAGCTGACCAGAGGTAAAAATAAGGCCTGAGCAAGAAACGCCATGAGAATAAGGGCCAATCGCTTCTGGAGCTCTATCTGAATTAATAAGTATTTTCATTCTGTCCTCAATATTTTTTGCAAATTTTGTTTCAATTCCCCCTTTTGGGATGCAACTATATTTTCATAATTCAATTAAATTTGCAACCATTATTATCTGAAAAAACTTAACTATCCCCTGTTAACAAAGGCATAACAGTCATGTTTGTAGCTTAAAATGAACTGAGGAAAAACATAAAAAGTAAGTTTAAATAAGTGTTTTTTATTTTTACTCAAATATAGTTGCATTAAAAGTGTTGAATTATTTGCGTCAGGTGGCTCTATTTAGGTTTTGGAATACAAATGAAAATGAGTAGTAGCCGAATTAGATCAAGTAGGGGTTGCCGGATAATGAGCCGATACCGAGGCGCTGCGGCTTCGGTATCTTTAAAGTTGTTATTTTCCTCTGATCTCTCGTTGATAACGATAAATGGTATGCACAGATATTCCCAGTCGTTTCGCCGCTATCTGGGTACTATCTTTTAATTCAAAAACCCCTAACTCATAGAGCTGCGTTACTATCTCCCGGTTCTTTTTCGAGGGAGGGATATCAGGATTCGTCTTCACTTCGTTACTGATAGTATCTAAACTACTCTGCAGTGTTTCATCGATATTACGTGCGAATATTTCGGGCGAACTCGAGGTTTCGTTCTTGAGCATACTTTCAGGTAACATTGCACGCAGTACTGACTGTAAAGGGGCATCCATATCCGTGTTAATGCACAGCAAGCCAATAGGAATATTCACTGAATTACGAATAACGATAGTGATTGAGCGTAAGGTTTTACCCGCTGCTGTTTTAGTTACATAGGAATCAGATATATCTTGACCTTTTTTTAACTTAAATAAGGCAAGGTTGGTAATAGGTGCACCAATTGAACGTCCCGTAACATGTCCGTTAGCGATTTTTATAATTGATGGATGATTGGCATCTAAGCTATGTAATACCACCTCTGTATGCTGACCATACATCGCCGCAATACCATCGACGATGTTTTCAGTCGACTTTAAAATATCTAAATCACTTTGGGATAGTTCTTGAAGTTTCAATTTTTTGCCTATTTTCAGCCCCTTTTATAACAACAGGAAGCCTACAGTTTATACTGAAATTAATGATAATAGCCTTAGCTGTTGCCCATTATATCAGCGCTCTCGCTAAGCATTTTTGGACAGGATAGCATAATGTTTAAAATAATCACCAGTGATCTAACAAACGGCCTGAAATACCATTTGTATTTTTCAATACAACACCTTATATTATGCCTAATACTACACCTAATATAACGCTATAATCTGTATATTTAATTTTTACAGCAGATTGTTTATATTCCGCATAATTCTGTATGTAAATGATAATTGCAGCTTTAAACGTGGCTAAAAATTGACAAAACGCAAAAAAAATTGCAAAAAAAACACCTCCAAGCTCAAATATTTTTGATTATTACGTTGTGTACGGAATAAAATTCAAATATATTTGCGTCCATAAATAACTAATCCTAACTGAACTGGACAAAATCATGAGTGAAACAATCGCGGCAGGTAATACTGCCGACACTTCAAAACTGCCCCTACATGTCAAAGCGAACATGACCGAGAGTGAATGGAAAAAAGCCATCGAATTTGACAGCGTCGATATCGGTTGGGTGGTCATGAGTATTGGTATGGCGATCGGTGCAGGGATCGTTTTCCTACCCATACAGGTAGGTATCATGGGATTGTGGGTATTCCTACTCTCCTCTATTATTGGCTACCCAGCCATGTATTTATTTCAAAAACTGTTTATCAACACGCTTGCAGAATCAAAAGAGTGTACAGATTATCCTGGCGTTATTTCTGGTTACCTAGGAAAAAACTGGGGTATGATTTTGGGCGCCTTATATTTCGTCATGTTAGTTATTTGGGTATTGGTATACTCGCTTGCCATCACCAATGACAGTGCCTCATATCTACATTCATTTGGCGTGACAGAAACACACCTAAATGACAACGTATTTTATGGCCTAGCATTAATCTGTGTGCTTGCCTTTATTGGTACCAAAGGTGAAAAAATATTGTTTAAACTGTCCGGCTTTATGGCTGTGACAGTACTTGCATTAGTTGCGGTTATGGGCGTTTTATTGATGTCACGTTGGAATCTTAATAATATTCCGGCAATGGGCGACATGGGCAGCATGATCAAAGATGCCATCATTACATTACCTTTTACTTTAACTTCAATCCTGTTTATTCAGTCGTTAAGTCCGATGGTAATTTCATATCGTTCACATGAAAAATCGATTGAAGTAGCTCGCTACAAATCATCTCGCGCAATGAAAATTGCATTTTCCATCCTGTTTGTAATTGTATTCTTCTTCGCTGTCTCTTTCACATTAGCAATTACACAAGAACAAGCTACTGAAGCAATGAACAAAAATATTTCTTCATTAGCTATTATTGCACACTACTTCCCTGGGAGTTGGGCTACCGTTACTGGTGTCGTAATTAATATCTTCGCTATCGTAACCTCATTCTTCGGCGTATTCCTGGCATTCCAAGAAGCTTGTCGTGGTTTATTGATGAATGCATTGTTACGTAAAATGGATGAATCGAAAATTAATAAAGTGCTGGTTGATAAACTGGTGACTCTTTTCATCATTCTATTTGCATGGCTTGCTATCGCTTCAAATGCACCAATCTTATCTTTCACTTCAATTTGTAGCCCTGTATTCGGTATGGTTGGTTGTTTGATCCCTGCCTACCTTGTTTACAAAGTGCCTCATCTTAATAAATATAAAGGACTATCAACTAACCTGATCATCATCACAGGTATCCTACTTTGTATTTCACCTTTACTGGCATTCCTATAAACACAAAGGAATAACGCTTTAGTATAGTAAAGGCCGCTGTGAATCATATTCACAGCGGCCTTTTGCATTGTAATATATTTATCCTCTTCCACAGAAACACCTTTATTCTAGATTCAGACCTTTCCCCAATAATATAACTCAAACAAAGTAGTAAAAGGAATAGCCTGCGCATATTGCTCAATGAAAGAAGATCAAAAAAAACCACACCAATATGTAAAATATCAATGTGGTTTTTTTAATAACACTTATTGTAATACAACTAAGCGCGAATATTATTAATCTCTTGCGTAGATAACGTGACCGTCATCAGCGTCGTCATCCCAATCGTCCCAATCTTCGTCATCGCCCTCTTCAAACACGGCGTGATTTTCGATTTGATCTTTATGGTATTCATCCCACAAGAAACCAACATCACCGTCATCTTCAACTGGCATTTCAATTTTCGGACGGGGCATGGTCTCGATCTGCGCCATCATAGCAGTCACTAAATCCTTAGTTCCCACTTTACTCACAGCAGACATGGTATATACCTTGCCTTCCCACTGAATTGCTTCAACAACGCGTTTAATCGTTTCTGCTGCTTCGTCTTCAAGCACAAGATCCGATTTGTTAAAGACTAACCAACATGTTTTAGCGGCCAGTTTTTCGCTGTAATTACGCAGCTCTTTCACGATCACTTTGGCATTCTCAGCAGGATCGCTTATATCTTCAGGCAATAGATCAACAATATGAACCATTAAACGACAACGTTCTAAGTGTCGAAGGAAACGGATACCTAAACCAGCACCATCTGAGGCACCTTCGATCAATCCTGGAATATCGGCAACTACAAAGCTGCGCTCAGGGCTCGCGCTGACAACACCCAGATTTGGAACGAGTGTGGTAAACGGATAGTTAGCCACTTTTGGCTTAGCCGCTGATATAGCTCGGATAAAGGTTGATTTACCCGCATTTGGTAAACCTAATAAACCCACATCCGCCAGTAGCATAAGTTCCAAGCGTAGATTACGCACTTCACCCGGTGTACCCAATGTTTTTTGACGTGGCGCTCGGTTTATACTGCTCTTAAAGCGGGTATTACCCAAACCATGGAAACCAGCCTTAGCCACCATTTGTCGTTGCCCATGAGCCACTAAATCGGCAATAACCTCTCCAGTATCTTCATCGGCAACACGTGTACCAACAGGTACGCGTAAAGTAATATCTTCACCACGTGCGCCAGTCTGATCTTTTGGTCGACCATTCTCGCCGCGTTCGGCTTTGTGGAAACGGACGAAACGAAAATCAACCAAGGTATTTAAGTTTTCATCAGCAACCATATAAACATGACCACCATCACCGCCGTCACCACCATCAGGGCCACCACGAGCAACATATTTTTCACGACGGAAGCTTACGCAGCCGCTGCCACCATCACCCGCTTCTACTTTGATTCGTGTTTCATCTACAAATTTCATTTCGCTATCGCTCCTACAAATTAGGAATGCAGTTAGTTGCACGGATTAATTCATCGATTAATTCATCGATTAATTC
>JBLHPA010000127.1:0-7188 GCA_047628235.1 Moritella sp. | reverse complement strand
GCTTGCTCTTGGCTGACTTGGGCAAACACATCAGTAAACATTTTGTTGTATCGCGGGCCATAATTAGGTGGTATGCGGATCGTCATTAAATACACAGGAATGTTTTTCACTTGAGCCAGGTCGATCATTTTTAACAAATTATTTTTTATCAGTTTAGGTGGAAAGCCTCTTAAGCCGTCATTACCACCTAACACAATGAATAAATAATCTATCGACTGTTTGGCTAAAATACCCGGCAGTCGAGACAAACCGCCGGCAGTGGTTTCACCACTGATACTGGCATTCACAATGTTATACGGAGCATTTTGTTGTGATAGCTGCTGGTTGAGTAAATACACCCAGCCTTCATCTTGCTTCATACCGTAACTGGCACTCAGGCTATCGCCCAGCAACAGAATAGTGCGAGCAGCCAGGGCATTTGTTGTCGGTAATAACGTGACCATTAACAGTAAAACTTTAAAAGCATGGTTAAACATGAAGCTAAATTCCGAAAATATATTAAAAGTAAGCGCGTTAACCAAGTCAGTCAAAACCGATTCGAAAACCTTGGATATCTTGTATCCAATGGATTTACAAGTAAAAACGGGTGACTCACTGGCGATCGTTGGCGCATCGGGTTCTGGAAAGTCAACCCTGTTATCGATTATTGCGGGCTTAGATTTACCTTCCAGTGGGGAAGTTTATCTTAAAAACCAACCATTACACCAGCTTAATGAAGAACAACGCAGTCAGGTACGGGCAAAACATGTGGGATTTATCTTTCAACAGTTTCTATTAATTAATAGTTTAACTGCGTTAGAGAACATCATGTTACCTGCGGAGCTGGCTGGAATGAACAACGCGGAAGCACTCGCCAGAGATCTATTAGAAAAAGTAGACCTCACCGACAGAGCAGGACACTTCCCTTCCCAGCTTTCCGGCGGCGAGCAACAACGGGTAGCTATTGCCCGCGCTTTTATCTCTAAACCGGATATTTTATTTGCCGACGAACCCACCGGCAATCTGGATACCAAAACAGGCACGCATATTGCTGACCTATTATTTGATATTAACCAGCAAGTCGGCACAACATTGATCCTGGTAACCCATGATCCTAAGTTAGCAGCACGCTGTAAGCGGCAAGTTATTATGGAAAGTGGTCAATTACATGAGCCGTTACGACAACCATTCAATGAACCAGAAAGTGAGTAGCTATGACATTTTGGCATAAGCATTCCCTGCGTTTACTCCGGCATGAGCTAAAACGTGGCGAACTGACAATCATACTGCTGGCAATCGTGCTGGCAGTTTCTGCGGTGTTTGCGTTATCGGGCTTTTCCAGCAGGGTCAGGCAAGCATTATTCGCTGAGAGCAGCACGTTCATTGCAGCCGACAGAGTATTAGATACAGGTCGGGCGATTGATCCCACAATACTGGTAAAAGCAACCAGTTTTGGTCTCGCGCAGGCACAACAAGTACAGATGTCATCCATGGTGTTTGCCCAAGATAATATGTTGCTGGCCGCACTCTCTGCCGTCTCAGATAGTTATCCATTACGTGGAAAGCTATTGGTGAGCCCTTCCCTTGATCTGAATGCCGCGGTAGCAGTGAATGCACCACCGCCAGATGAAGTGTGGTTAGAAGGCTCGGTACTTAAAAAACTTAACATTAGCCTTGGCGATTCGATTGAGATAGGCGTTGCGAGCTTTAAAGTTACCGGCATTATCACCCAAATTCCTGATGCATCTTTTGGTGTTTTCAATGCGGGACCAACCCTATTAATTAACGCTAACGCGGTACAAAACACAGGTCTCATTCAACCGGGAAGTCGATTAAGTTACAAATACTTATTTGCCGGTGAAGCTGAACAGATTAAGCAGTTTGAGCAGTGGTTAACCCCTAAGCTGACTGAAAATCAGCAATGGTACGATATCAGATCGCAAAAATCGCCACTTGCCAATGCCCTGAATAAAGCAGATAAGTACCTGTCTCTGGCCAGCATGCTTGGCATTGTGCTAGCGTCGGTGGCTGTTGCGGTGGCAAGTCGGCGCTACAGCCAACGACATCAACCAATTGTGGCCGTGTTCAAAGCAATGGGGGCGTCGAAGTCCTACATTGCAAAACTATACAGCCTGCATTGGGCACTGCTCTGCCTGTTCAGTATTGCGGTGGGGTTATTACTGGGTTACCTGATCCTAAATTTGGGTTTGTATGCGATGCGTGACTACATTGATACATCAAGCTCTGCCAGTATGCTGTACCCGTTATTTGTCGCCATCGCGACGGGTGTCATTTGTGCGCTGGCTTTTGCGATCACCCCGCTGCGCGAATTAGTCAATACCTCACCGATGACGTTGCTACGTGGTAACAACGGCCAGAGTAAAAGCGGTGTGCTTGCGCAACTGCCTGCACTGGTGGCGGTTTTTTCTTTATTATACCTATTCAGTAACGATGCGGTGTTAAGCGGTGCATTATTAGTCGGTGGCCTGATCGTCGCGGTCATCTTGCTGCTGTTTGGCCGGTTATTTATGCTACTTAGTCGCTCGGCGGGGACTAAAGCGGGTAAATCCTGGCATTTAGCCTTGGCGAACTTGAAACGTCGTTCCGGTGAAAACAGCGTGCAGTTAATCAGTTTTACCATTGCCATTCAGTTGCTGCTGGTGATTGTAGTAATGAAAAATAGCCTGATCGATGACTGGCAACAGCAGCTACCGGATAACACGGCCAATCGATTTTTGGTGAATATCAGTGCCAGCCAAGTCGACCAGGTAAACAAGTTTGTTAACTCCCTACCGATTGAATCAAGTGGTTTATTCCCTGTGGTGCGAGGCCGGTTAACTGAGATTAACGGCGATAAGATTACCCGCAAGGTAAGTAAGGAAACAGACGAGGGTACCGATAATGGCAGACAGGGGGTAGGTCGTGAACTCAATCTGACCTGGCGCACAACATTGCCCTATCAGAATGAGATCATCGCTGGCCAGTGGTGGCAAGCTGACAATGCGCGACCAGAGGTATCCATTGAATCTACCCTGGCAGATAAGCTTGATATTACGGTGGGTGACAGCCTCACTTTTCAGTTAGGCAGTGAGCAGGTTAAAGTTATGGTGAGCAATATTAGGAAGGTTAACTGGCAAACCTTACAGCCAAACTTTTACATGATTTTTAACCCACAGGTACTGGCCGATTTTCCGGCGACTTACATAGCGTCGTTGTATGTGCCGGATCAACATAAAAAGGCCTTGCAGCACTTTTTAAGCGAGTATCCGACAATCACTCTGATTAACGTTGATGCCATCATCAACCAGCTAAGAAGTGTCATCGGCCAAGTTTCCATTGCCATTGAGTTTATTCTTATTCTAGTGGTACTGGCAGGCTGTCTGGTGCTAGTAGCTCAGGTGCAGGCCAGCATGGAAGAGCGGGAACGCGAACTGGCCATTTTGCGCACGCTGGGAGCCAGTGGCCGGTTATTACGAAATAGTGTGTTACTTGAATTTGTCTCCCTCGGTGCCATTGCTGGATTAATGGCAAGTATCGCGATGGAGTTAGGCGTCTATATTCTGCAAACGCGCATTTTTTCCATGCCGGGATCATTTCATTTCGAATATTGGCTACTTGCCATTGTTGCTGGCGCAGGTTTTGTTGGTCTCGTGGGTTTATTCAGTTGTTGGCGTTTATTGAATCTTTCCAGTGTTACCTTGATCCGGCGAACGATGTGATCTTTATGCAACCCCATCTTATACTCAAGTGAACAGCATAAATTGTATGAACTGAGTCACGGCACTATCTCGACTGACTATCTCGACTGACTTGTTAGTTTATACTCAAGGTTAGGTATGCACTTATGTTTAATTTTAGGTATGTATACATTGGGGTATAATTTTTTAATACAGGCAGTATCTACGTCAAAGGGGTTGCTTATGAATACTCAATTTACAATGACTATCGCGTTCAAGAATCATCCACAACTTGTCAGCCAATTGGCTGCCACAACCCATGAGCTTGGCGGGAAGTGGATAATAAGCAAAATTAACCGTTTAGATCAGCAATGGGTCGGCATCATCAAAATAGAAATTCCAGAAGATGCTGCAGACCAGTTAAAACAAGCATTCAAAGCGCTGAAGGAACTCGATATATGTATTATTGAAAACGACACATCAGCAACACCGTGTCCGCGTGAGCAGGTAACATTGAAAATTGAATCCAGTGATCGTCTTGGCATCGTCAACGATATTACGCATGTTCTCGATGACATAGGTATCGATATAGTGCAAATTGAAAACCACCGGGTTGCGGTGCCCGAGCTAGGGCAAATTATGTTTTACGCTGAGTTAGCGTTGGATGTGCCCAGTGACGTCGATCTCCGCCAGTTGGTGGAATCAGTGCAGCAAGTAGAAAAAAATATGCACGTAGAACTGCTCAATTAATCTCCTATAGTGAACAAAAATAGGCCAAAAATTCAATATTCCAGATGATAATTGGCTTTATTTGACTAAAAACAATGAAAAAATTTAAAGAGCTGATATATTCATCGGCTCTTTTTTCCCTATTTACCCTATCGATAATAGATAGATCAAACACAAACTTTACAACCTATGAATGTAAAGCTTGTCCACATTTAGACGATGACATCCATTCTTCGCCAGCACGATTAGCTAACGATACGTTTAGCTGACGATACTATTAGTTAACAATAGCAGCGTTTAGTTAACAATAGCAGCGTTGTTCAGCGACCGTCAATTGTCTGATTTTATAAAGCACAATTTAAAACCCAGTCCGGAAAGTCAGTAACCTTCATGATGATTACTGTGTATTCCTATTGTCTCCAAACGACAATTGCAGACATTTATTCTGTAACAATACTCGCTGCGGTCATTGAGTTGTATTTTTCACACGACACCGCGTTTTCATCTACTCATTCAGCGACGATCTGATTGAGCAAGGTATTGAAAACGGGTAAAAAAACCAAGAGGTAATATGAATACTATTTATTCAATTGGTGAACTAGAATCTTTTTTAATCGCATTTGCAGTCCTTTTCTTAGGCCATATAGTCAATACTAAAATAACCGCCCTTAAACGATTTAACATTCCAGAGCCCATCGTTGGCGGATTGATCGTTGCAGTGCTTATCACGCTTTTACATTTTCAGGGCATATCACTGGAATTTTCATTGCCAATGCAAAACACGCTCATGCTGATGTTCTTTGCCACTGTCGGCCTCGCTGCAAGCTATACTCAGCTAATCAAAGGCGGCACCAAGGTGTTCCTGTTCCTGGGCGTAGCGTCACTGTATATTTTCATTCAAAATGGCATCGGCGTTGGCTTAGCATCTATGCTGGGATTAAAACCCATGTTTGGTTTGATTGCGGGCTCCATCACGCTTTCTGGTGGGCACGGTACAGGGGCAGCCTGGTCGCAAACCTTCTATGAGATGTATGGCATTAATACGCTCGAACTTGCTATGGCAGCCGCCACCTTTGGCCTGGTTATCGGTGGCATCATAGGGGGTCCGGTTGCGCAGCGGCTGATCGAAAAAAACAATTTAGAATCTGACTACGGCATTGGTACCAATCATCATGAGCAATTCCCTGAACTGGTGACCTATAACGAATTAGAAGAAGACCGGATCACGGGTAAATGCATCATAGAAACTCTGTTCATTTTACTGGCCTGTGTGGTGGGAGCTGATTATGTGGAACAAGCTATCTCCTATTTTGAGATCACCAGCTTAAAAATACCCAATTTTGTCTATGCGCTGTTCTTGGGTGTGGTCTTCACGAATACCACTGAAGTGACTAAGACGTATAAATTAAACAGTGAAGCGATTGATATTTTAGGTACCGTTGCTCTGTCGCTCTTTTTGGCGATGGCATTGATGAACCTGAAATTATGGAACATCTTTAGCCTTGCACTGCCGCTACTGGCCATCTTAATGGTGCAAGCTATCGTGCTAGCGCTATTTTCCTACTTTGTGACATTCAGAATGATGGGGGCAAACTATGATGCAGCTATCATTGCTGGCGGTCACTGTGGTTTTGGCCTCGGTGCCACACCAACCGCAGTGATGAACATGGGTTCTTTAGTGTCACGCTATGGCCCGTCACCGCAAGCCTTTATGGTGGTGCCAATTGTCGGCGCATTCTTTATCGACATTGCCAACTTGATCATACTGCAGGGTTATATTAGCTTTTTCGGTTAGTAATGATTCTCTTGAAGAAAACCATCTGACTTGTAAACCCCTCACGCGAAAGCTGAGGGGTTTTTAATCACTACACCAACTAATCGTTAGCTACTTTAGTGATCACCAGTACCACCTCTCCGACTTTTATGCCCCACTTATTGATATCTGTTTGGTTAATCACTACGTTATCACTAACCTGATATATCCAGTCGTCGAAGTTGACCCGATAAGTGGCTTCATCCACGTTCAAATCCATAGTATAACGCCAGTGCAAGGCATTACCGGCAGATTCACCTATCGCTTCACCGATAACATCACTTGCGGTGCCTCGATATTGTCCGGGCTGCGTTGCTGTGATCTGCCAGATCCGGGTTTGGCGTTCGCCATCATCAAAAATAAATTGTTCATCTAAAGTTAATTGATCTTGTTGCCAGGTGGCGGTTAAATCGGCCTGAAATGTACGAGTAACCTCACCATAGAAATCTTTAACAATGCCTTGGGCTTGTAAAGACCCGTTAAAAAAATGGCGCATATCAAATTCCGGCTTATTGGCTTTATAAGTATTAATATCTTGATTGCTGCAAGCCACAACAAAAGACAGCAGTAAGGTTAATAACAGTCCCTGAAAATATAGCTTCATTGCACTTCTCCAATTAATTGGCTACGTAATGCTGGATAAGTCGTTTTAGCTGACACCCAAATATCTAAAAATGCCTGTGAGAAAGCTTTACTGGCGATCCCGCCCACTCGTTGTTGATTGAAATAAAATTGATTATTACCCTGCTCATCGACAACAAAGGTTAATTTGTCATGCTTAGTCACGTCAGGAAAAATAGCGGCCAGTTGCTGTAACCATTCCCGACGTTGTGGATGCAACATTTGCTGTTCATCCCATTGTTCCCTCGTCGCGTCAGTAAGATCCTGCGTCGATATAGTGCGCAGATATTCAATTTCGAGTGCCTGTGGATATTGCCCATAGATAAATTGACCCGTTTGGGTATAAAGTTCAGCGCGGTAAACAGAAAT
>JBLHPA010000126.1:0-7430 GCA_047628235.1 Moritella sp. | reverse complement strand
GAGCGGTTGGTCTGTCGACTAATTTATTCCCATCGTTTACCTTGGGGTGTGGTGCAGTTGGCGGAAGTTCGACGTCTGACAATGTAACACCAAAGCACCTTTTCGATATACGTCGTATTGCTTATGACACTGGGGAACTGTCCTATGGTCACAATACTCCTACCCATAGCGCTGACGTAACATCTAAAAAAGAATCCGTAGATGTAGAAAAGATCACTCAAATGATCATTAACGAACTAAAAAAAATGTCTTAATAATGTCTTTAAATGGTTCTGTGGCAAATATTAAAAATTCGTGACGGAACTATTTTTCAGATAAAGTTAGCCTGCGAAACTATAAAACAATTCATGTGGTTTTAATTTATTGTTATTTTCAATTTGATTAAGTTTTAACATCGTCTCGATCTCAACGCCAGCGACAGTTCATCACAGGTGGCTCTGAACATAAGATAAAGTTAAACCGACATACTCAGTATCGGTTTAACTTAAAGATGTATACCTTTGAATATCAACAGGTAGGTACGGAGAGCGATTAGGTTTTTCTACACACTATCTGGGCAATCGCCCGATCGGGCCCTGTTTTTATCCCTTCAAAGTAATGCAGACACTGCCAGTCAGCAAATAGCTGCTTTAACTCACCCGGTTGTAATAAAAATTCATCCCTGTGCGGACGGCCAAACTGTCTGTTGTCAGTGGTGAAAGTTTCATAAATAACGATACCACCCGCACATACTGCCTGTTTCAGCTGAGGTAAAAGCGGGCGATGCAGATAACGAAACACCATAATGGCCTGATAGCTGTTCGGCAGCAGTTGTTGTTCACCGCTTTCAAAATCCACTTGCCAGCATTGTGTCGGCTTTATCTGCTCTCTAGTCTGAGAATCGGCGGTTATGCCAGCCAGTGCCTGGCTATTTTTATCCGCAAAGATCACCGGGAATCCCTGCTCTTGTAGGTGTAAGCCATTGCGCCCCGAGCCACAGGCAAGATCCAGCACCGGTTTTCCGATCTTGGTAAACAGTGACATATGTTGTTTTAATAGCGTGGAAGCGGGCATATTATTCCTCTAGAGCATAGTGAACCAGGACATGACATGATGCGTTTTTGCTACACCGAAAATGTAGCCAAAAATAGCCACTGCAATAATGCTCGCCCACAGCCGGATCGTGGCCGTCTTACCACGTTTAATTGCAATGGTACCCACACCGATATAGGCGAGCAGCGCGAGCAGTTTCGCGGTGAGCCAGGCATCGACAAACGGGTATTGCTGAATAGTTACCATCAAATGACCAGCAAATAACAGCAACAAAGTATCGATAACGTGGGGTAATATTTTCATTAATTTGGTCTGTAACAATGCTGACTCAGCGACTGACAATAGGGAGCGGAAAATAAACAGGCTAATACTGAGGTAAGCCATCCCCATGTGCATATTTTTAACAAATAAATAATCCATTTAAATTATCCTTATTAGGGTAAATGGTGGGGGTAAATACTAGGGTATATAAAATAGCCTTGGGCTAAATCGCAATGTTTGTTACTCGTATTTAGATTATATCTAATTCAACGTGTTATAGATAACGAATGTTTTGGCTCATGTGTTGCCAGAGTTAATATCGCAGTAAGCTCATTTTTAGGTTCATATATGCGCGCTGCTGACATAAGATAATATCTCTCAATCACAGAGAATATCTCTAATAACAGATATTACCGTTATTAAGCGATATTACTAGCTCAATACTGGAACACACTACTTCAGGGATACGACCGCATGCGATTTTTCTTCCTCATCTGTTTAATATTATCTTCCTTTGTGCAGGCTGAGCAAAGTCCGGTGGCATTTGATCCGGCGGCTAAGGTAGCCTCTGCGCAACTGATCGCCAGTGCCAATGCCGTGAATGGTGTCTCGACTTTGTCCATGGGTTTAAAGATAAAGCTGGATGATGGCTGGAAAACTTATTGGAGTTCACCGGGTTTAGCCGGTGCACCGCCAAGTATCGATTGGCAGGGTTCTGAAAATTTAGCTGCAGTGGAATGGTCGTGGCCTGTACCGCAGCGAATGACCGTTTACGATGTAGAAACCTTTGGTTATAAACATGAGGTTATTTATCCGTTGCAAGTGACAGTCAGCAACCCAGATGGAGCACTTAAACTGAAGGCTAAAACGACTTTGCTGGTATGCCGTGAAGTCTGTATTCGGGCTCAGGTACTGTTAGCATTAGACTTGCCGGCGCTTGGCGATGGTATTGATCACGCCGCGCTTACGCAGTTGCAACCTTATCTGGCTGATGTGCCAGTGGATATCGCGTCTACGTCGGTGTCACTGCAGCAATTGGGCTGGGATGATAGTTCGTCACGCTTGGTCGTTGAGCTTTCCGGTATCACCGACACTGTTGTTGATGGATTTGTCGAGGGGGTTGATTTTACCCTGTTTAGCAAGCCGTCGATCAGTCAGCAGGGGGACATTACCCGGTTAGTGATGCATGCTGAAGACATGGCGGGTACGCCGGCCCGACTGAATCCGGAACAGACCGTCACTGTGACCCTTTCATATGCGCAGAGTGGCGTGGTATTCACCGATAGCATTACGCCTACCGTTATTGAAACAACCTTGCCCAGTTGGGTATATATGCTGTTACTGGCTGTTGCTGGTGGCTTCATATTAAACCTGATGCCCTGTGTACTTCCGGTATTATCAATTAAATTATTGAGCGTCGTCGAGTCCGCTTCTGAGTCCAAAGGCCAGCGGCGCATTAACTTCCTGTTCAGTGCTGCGGGGATCTTTTTTGCTTTTTGGCTGCTGGCCGGATTGTTTATTTTATTAAAATTTTTGGGTATTGGTTTTGGCTGGGGTGTACAGTTCCAGTCACCGGTGTTTTTGCTGGTCATGATCCCGGTGCTGACGCTGTTTGCGCTTAATTTAATTGATAAATTTGACGTGCAGTTGCCGCAGGCATTGATGGACAAGTTAGTGGGCTCTAGCAAAGGTCACTTTTATCAGGGGATATTTGCGGTATTGCTGGCAACGCCGTGTTCGGCGCCTTTTTTGGGTACGGCGGTGGCGTTTGCCTTAGCCGGATCTAGCTGGCAGATCCTGATCATATTTACTGGCCTTGCTTTTGGCCTGGCGCTGCCATACCTGTTGATTGCAACCTGGCCAAATAGTGTTAATGCAATGCCAAAACCAGGTATGTGGATGGTGCGTTTCCGCCACTTCCTCGCTGTGTTACTGTTTGCTACGTTGAGTTGGTTAGTCTGGTTGTTACAGGCTCATCTTACAGTGATGTTGTGGGCTATTTTTAGTGTGGTTATCTGCGCTATTGTGCTGTTGCTGATCTACAAACCTGGGCCGAAGGTGCTGGTGAGTGCCTTTGCTTTCTACCTCATCGCGGCCAATACGGTTATCTGGTTACCAGATACGTTTTCCACGCAGTCTGCAACATTTAAGACAGAGACGTCTGCAATCCAATGGCAGGCCTTTCAGCCCGATAAAATTGATGATTATATAGCCGAAGGCAAAACGGTATTCGTTGACGCTACCGCGGATTGGTGCATTACCTGTGTGGTGAATGAGCGTGCGGTCTTGCAGCGGAGTGATATTGTGGCGCGTTTAAATGCAGATTCTGTCGTGGCGATGAAGGCGGATTGGACCAAACCCGATCCTGTGATTGAAGCTTATTTGAAACGCTATGGGCGTTATGCTATTCCTTTTAATCAGGTCTTTGGCCCGGCCTTACCCAACGGAAAGCTACTGCCAGAATTACTCACTAAAGGTGCTGTACTGTCTGCCCTCGATCAGGCCGGTAAGTAAGACATTGGCCGCAGATTGGACTCAAATAGACAGGTGAAAACAGGGTTTCGCCACTTTATGTCTTGCAGTTCTAGCACTTTATTGGTTTAATTGCCGGCTTCTGAATTTATACCGGATTAATTCTATTTGTCAGTGTGTCGGTGAGACCGGAGATTAATAGAATAGATAGCAGCATGAAAACAGTTCCTGA
Organism: Moritella sp.; assembly: GCA_047628235.1. GTDB lineage: Bacteria > Pseudomonadota > Gammaproteobacteria > Enterobacterales > Moritellaceae > Moritella. The sequence goes on along the minus strand of JBLHPA010000126.1, from coordinate 3,433 downwards.
AATTTTAGCGCAGCCCCGTTTAAACCGCGAGATGTGTTTACAGAATGCAATGATCAAGATGTATTGTAAAAATCATCATGTATATCAGAACAGGGTATGTCGAGAATGCGAACGCTTGCAGGAGCTGTTTGCCCGCAAACTTGCCTTCTGTGAAAGCGGCACCAATAAGCCTACCTGTGTGGCCTGCACCAATTCCTGTTACACTACTGTTGGTGCCAAACAGGGAAAAAAAATCTATCGCTGGGCGCGTAAACGTATCTGGTTGCGTCACCCTGTGCTGATGCTACGCTATTGCCTCGACAGTATTAAACCCAGTAAAACGCCAAAATCTAAACTGCTAAATCAGCAGTAGTATTATGCTGAAAATGGTAGTTCAGCCGCTGGGTTAATTTTGCATTATCAATAATACACGCTGGCTGACTGTCGTCAGGGCTAAATTGAGGCTCTGCTATTGCCAGCTGCTGCGCATTTAGCTGATAGAACTGCTGCCTAGTAGGGTGGCAGTCGCAACAGGCATTAAATACCTCCCCCCAACATGCCTGCACAATTATCTGTTCTATTATGCCGATACAGTCATTACGGTGGATCAGATTGATCGGCGATAACCCTGCAATAAAAATGTGGTCATTAAGGCTTTTCTTCGACAATGTCGTGGTGGGATTGCGATCATGGCTGATCAAACCTGAAAAGCGTAATACGGTGCTGGTTATTGCCTGGTTTGCTGCGATCACCTGTTCGGCCAGATAGACACTGCTGTGTGGATTCAGTGGCGCGGTTTCTGATATCAGTTGGTTGGTTTTGTGGTAAATACCGGTCGAACTGATAAAGATCAGTTTGGCGACTTGATACTGTTCTAATAGATTGAGTAACTGTTTAATTTGTTGGACAAATGCTGTTTCAGCATGATTGCCGCGGTTGGGCGGCAGTAAACAAATCGCGATATCTTTATCGCTCAGCAAGCCTTGCCAATCGCTTTGTGACTTACCTTGTGAATCGTCCTGCGAATTACCCGTCAGGGTTGCCTGCACTGCAGGGATGCCGCTCTCGTGTAAACTGCCACGCTTATCTGCCCCACAGCAACTTACCGTGAGTGGATAATGCTGAGCCAATAACCGTAAGGCTAATGGTTTACCTAACCAGCCAGCGCCGATTATCGCGATGCGTGGTTTATTATTTGCTGTCATATCTGCTACCTGTGTTTGCCGTGGTACAGTTATCTAGTTAGATACAGCGTAAGGGTTTTGGTTATACCCAAATCGCTTTAAGATGTAGGGTTCAGCGAGAATTCGTTGGTTTTTAGGCAAGGCAGCCAAATGAATAAATAGTTATTCTATTTTGAGTTTGGCTAACGCAGTATAAAAACCAATGAAACTCGTCCTTCGGGAGCATCTTTGGAAACGCACTTCTTCACAAAATATACTTGAAATGGTGCACCATTCCTACCTATATTTCGTTCGAATTATTTTTCCAAAGAAAGCTCTGAACCTCGCATCTTGAAGTGGCTTGGGTATATAATAGCGACCGATTATTTACTGTTACATAAACCAAAGAGAAAACCATGAGTACACTTATTGATAGCTGGGCAATTGTGCATGTTGATGATTCTTATAATGCATCGGTTCTGGGCAGTAAAGGCACTAAATTACATTGGTGTAATAGTCGCCAACAAGCGATCGAGTTTATTTATGATGAGTACCTAGAGATTTTGGCCGATACCGGTGAAATGGATGGCGAACTTACCCATGCGGCCAAAAAACGTTTCCGAATCTTACAGGCTCAGACCAATTCGGAAGCAGAGTGGATTGAACATATTAATGAGCTAACGGTTGATCTACGTTATATTGTTTGGTTTGGTAGTATGGCGGAGTTGGCGGAAATTAATGATGAGTTTGCCAATGAAGTGCGCCGAGTATACTGGGAGGAATTTGCGGAGGTAGATGAAGATGATCCGACCGCTTTTGTTCCTGCAGACGAATGGCTGGATCTTGCTGAAGCGCTAGTGGAATACCTGAGTCGCGCGGAAGTGTAACCGTGCTTTAACGATTTCGCGTACATTAACCGATCTGTGTATTATTATTCATGTATCCGCCGATACATGGATCGTTAATGTTATACCCTACACCTCTTATCGATTACCTCTTAATATATAACCCTTGCACTAGATTAGGCCAAATTAGACTTATAATCGTGCATTTACTACTCCTAATTAGAATATTTCAACCCTGCCTCTATTTAAGTCGCTGTTTAATAACAAAATATCTATTTTGGCATAGTCGTTGCAATTTCATACTCAGTAAATAATAAAAACGGTATGCATGATGAAACAGGGAAACTTGTAGCTGGATATTAGCACGCAATGTCCAATAGCTATATCCAGATGTTATATCAAAGTGCAATGTCAAATAGGGAGAGTTCGACATGAAAATAAGATCAAAACAACTGACCACAATAAGCCAAAGGATTGTATTGGCGGGATCGTTATTGTTAAGCGGGTATGTATCAGCAGTAGACAAGCTGGGCTACCCGGAAAAAGATGAACTGACCTTTGGTTTCATTAAACTCACCGATATGGCGCCGATTGCGGTGGCGTATGAAAAAGGCTATTTCGAAGATGAAGGGTTGTACGTAAAAGTTGAAGCCCAGGCTAACTGGAAAGTATTATTGGATGGCGTAGTAGATGGGCGGTTGGACGGCGCACATATGCTGGCTGGACAGCCGTTGGCAGCAACCATAGGTTATGGCACCAAAGCTGATATTATTACCCCATTTTCGATGGACTTAAACGGTAACGCCATTACGGTATCAAATGATGTCTGGCAAAAAATGAAGCCGCATATTCCTAAAATGGCTGACGGTCGTCCTGTGCATCCAATAAAAGCGGATGCATTAAAACCGGTTATCGAAAGTTATAAAGACCAGGGTAAAGCCTTTAAAATGGGCATGGTATTTCCTGTCTCCACTCATAACTATGAACTACGTTACTGGCTGGCTGCTGGTGGCATTCATCCTGGCTATTACGCGCCCGCAACAGGTGATACCTCTGGGCAAATTGATGCGGATGCCTTTTTGTCGGTAACCCCGCCACCGCAAATGCCGGCAACACTCGAAGCCGGTACTATTCACGGTTACTGCGTCGGAGAACCCTGGAACCAACAAGCGGTATTTAAAGGCATAGGAGTTCCCGTGGTCACCGATTATGAGATCTGGAAAGATAATCCGGAGAAAGTGTTTGGTATCTCAGCAACCTTTGCCAAAAAATACCCGAATACTACCATCCGCTTGACCCGTGCACTGATCCGAGCCGCTATGTGGTTAGATGCAAACGATAATGCTAACCGTCCTGAAGCCGTGAAGATCCTGTCTCAGTCAAATTATGTCGGGGCTGACTATGACGTGATTGCCAACAGCATGACGGGTACCTTTGAATATGAAA
>JBLHPA010000125.1:0-7530 GCA_047628235.1 Moritella sp. | reverse complement strand
CTGAGATGCTATTTTGCGGTGATACTCTCTTTTCTGGTGGCTGTGGACGTATCTTAGAAGGGACTGCGACGGCGTTATTTCAGTCATTACAGAAAATACTGACCTTAAATGAACAAGTTTCAGTCTATCCCGCGCATGAATACACCCAGGCAAATTTGATGTTTTGTCATGCTGTTGAACCGCGTAACATTCCCCTAAAAAAATACATTAAACATGCAGCAAAACTGCGTCAACAAGGCCTGCCGACCCTGCCAAGTAGTCTAAAAAAAGAAAAACAAATCAACGTATTCTTACGTACGGACGAACCAACAGTAAGGTGTGCTGTCGAACACCAACAAGCTGAAGTACTTAATTCTGAACAAGCGGTGTTTACAGCACTAAGAGCTTGGAAAGATCGATTTTAAACCTGAACTGACCTCAAAATGCTAAATCGATAGGCTTGCTTTGTCGCCTATTGGCTATTAGCATAGAGTGTTTTTCACTAATCTTAAGATGTATATGAAAATTAAATTATCATTCCCTGTATTAATTTTTTTGACAGGATGTCAACTTACACCTAAAGATCATGGCGGTGATGTGCAAGTCACTATAGCACCGGTCGCCAAGTCATCTGCCGCCACAGCAAGTGAAGTGGTCGTCTTAGACAGTATAATTGTCCCACAAATTGAAATTACCGCCCCCGTAAAAATAATTGCAAAGCCAGTCACTAATGTTTGGGCTAGGATTGCCGATCAAATGACAATCCCAGTTCCAGACAATGCCCGGATCAAGAAACATCGGGACTGGTACCTGAAGCATCCACAGCACCTAAAAACGGTATCTGAACGAGCGGAACCTTTTTTGTACTTAATTGTAGAAGAGCTAGAGCGCCGCCAACTGCCGTTAGAGCTAGCCTTGCTACCTGTGGTCGAAAGCGCTTTTGACCCTTTTGCCTACTCCCACGGGCGTGCTTCTGGTATGTGGCAGTTTGTTCCCGGCACAGCGAAACGATTCGGCCTAGAGCAAAACTGGTGGTACGACGGCCGTCGTGACGTTCTTGCGTCCACCAGCGCTGCGTTAAACTATATGGAATACCTCAATCGGCGTTTTAAAGGCGACTGGTTGAATGCGTTAGCCTCCTATAATTCCGGTGAAGGCCGAGTTGGAAATTCCATTAAACGTAATAAAAAAGCCGGATTATCGACCGAATTTTGGGCGTTATCTCTACCAAAAGAGACCGAAGCTTATGTACCAAAACTGCTTGCGCTAGCGGATATTCTAAAAAACCCAGAAAAATACCACGTCACGCTACCAGTCATTAACGATGAACCTGCTATTGAGCAGGTGGATGTCAATAGCCAGATAGATTTGGCTTTAGCTGCCGACCTAGCCGGTATCAAAGTAGCTCAATTACAGCGCCTAAACCCAGGGTTTAACCAATGGGCAACGGCACCGGACGGTCCCCACACCTTACTGATCCCCGAAGATAAAGTGGCTCAGTTTAAGCGAGGCTTAGCAAAAACTGATATTAAAGGCAGATTAAACTGGGTGCGTTATAAAGTTAAGTCTGGAGACAGTCTGAGTGAAATTGCTGAAAACTATAATACATCAAGCAAAATTATAGCCTCGGTAAACAACCTCAATAACAGCAGGATAAAAATTGGCCAGCCATTACTGATACCGATGGCTGCTAAAGATCTGAATTACTATAAATTTAGTGAATCGGCACGGTTAACCCGCCGCCAACAAAAACCTGCAGGCCGTTTTAAAGTGGTACATAAGGTCAAGTCTGGCGATAATTTGTGGGATCTTTCACGCACCTATAAAGTCAAGTACAAGAGTCTGGCGAAATGGAATAATATTGCGCCGACAGACCCACTGAAGATCAATCAAAAACTGGTGGTCTGGCAAGGCAAGAAGCAAACGAGCGGCAAAGGTATTATGAGAAATATTACCTATAAAGTCCGCCATGGAGACTCCCTTGCTCGCATTGCAGATAAATTCAATGTGAAAATTGCCGATTTAGTCCGGTGGAATGCGCTTGATAAGCTAAAGTATATCCAGCCTGGACAGGCATTGCGACTCTATGTTGATGTAACAAAAATGAATACTTAACCTATTCATTGAAAAAATAAAAATGGCTTGCGCTAAGATTCTACCTCTTGCATAAGCCATTTTTAATTATTGACTACCGAGCTGACAGCATAGCGTTAACTCTTTTTATTATATTCCGAGCATATCTTCTTTTAAATCATCATCAGCCGGTGTCTCACCTAGCCAAATAGCCAACACCGCTTGGCGAAAAACATCATTATCGATAGTAGACAACAGTTGATTATTTTTAAACTTTTTCAACCCTGTACCTGGCACACTTACCAATGTGAATTGATCACCCTCGACAATTGTATTACTAAATACCTGGGTAAACGCTGAGATCTCAGCTTTAATCGGTGCTATGTTCCCGCCAGTTGCGCTGTCAAAACCTTCATTAATGGCTGCTACCATCTTCTCAGAAGTGATTAAGCCAGAAATGATATTAAGACGAATAGCACTCATATCCGAACTTTTTAACACTTCAGTACCCGCTGATTGGGTAAACAGTGAACCAACATACAGATCGATAAAAAACTTGCTACGCACACCTGCGCCTTTGAAGTTTAGTGATGAGCCTTCCACTGAAACCTTATCTGGAACTGAAACGCCAGACACATCCTGTGCAGCATTAACAGAAAAATTTAATAGCACTGCAGTGGCTAGAGCTGCTAATTTATTCATGACTTTATCCTAATTAGTCAGTTTTAGAACCATTGATTCTAACCAAAAACACACTGGAGCTAAAACCCTAAGCATGATAATTAGTCAAATTTAATAACAATGTATTAATACTTAGCGGATATAAAAAAGCCACTTATTTAAACAAGTGGCTTTCATAAGTGAGAGCAGATTAGTTAACGCTAACCGCTACTTTTTGTATCTAGAATTCCAGATCTCACTATCGATTATTTTGTCAATTTCGGGAAATTCACTACTATCGAAAGTTGGCGTTTTTCCTGCGTCCAATTGTTTGTTGTAGTCTTTAGCAATAATAATTACAAATTTTGATAACATCAAAATGGCAATAATATTAACGAGCGCCATCACTCCCATGGAGGCATCGGCCATATTCCAAATTAGATCCGATTTTGCCACCGCACCAAACATGATCATACCAAGCACCACTACACGGAATATCAGCACCATCACTTTAGAATCGCGATTCAAAAATAAAATACTGGTTTCTGCATAAGAATAGTTTGCAACAATTGACGTAAAGGCGAAAAATAGGATTGCAATCGCGACAAATGTATTACCCCAGCTTCCTACATGAGAAGAAAGTGCATACTGCGTTAATTCAATACCACCAGCACCAGCGGCACCGTCAAGATCGGAAAGTAAAATAATCGATGCTGTCGCGGTACAGATCACAATAGTGTCAACAAAAACACCTAACATCTGCACATAACCCTGCGAAGCCGGATGATTTGGAAATGGCGCTGCACTTGCCGCAGCATTCGGCGCACTCCCCATACCCGCTTCGTTTGAAAAAAGACCTCGTTTTATCCCTTGCATCATGGCAACACCAAGGGCACCGCCTGCCGCTTCTTCAAGCCCAAATGCTGATTTTATAATAAGTTCAAACACAGCGGGTAACTGGGTGAAGTTCATGCCCACAACCACGAATGCAATCAGGATATATGCCAATGCCATAAAGGGTACCACTATCTCTGCAAAAGCACCGATCACGCGTAAACCACCAAAGATAATGCAACTCGATAATACCACCAGTGCAATGCCAACTGTCGCTTTATCAAAACCAAATGCGTTATGCATTGAACTTGCGATAGCATCCGACTGCACGGCATTAAATACCAGACCAAATGCGACAATCAAACACACCGAGAAAAGGCAACCCATCCAACGGTGACCGAGCCCTTTTTCCATGTAATAAGCGGGCCCACCTCGGAAATTACCGTCGGCATCTTTCGTTTTAAATAATTGCGCTAATGTACTTTCGGCGAAACTGGTTGCCATACCGATAATGGCAATGACCCACATCCAAAATACAGCACCGGGTCCGCCTGCCGTAATAGCAACAGCGACACCTGCCAAGTTCCCCGTTCCGACCCTAGCCGCCAGACTAGTACACAATGCTTGGAACGATGAAACGCCTTCACTACTTGTTTTACGGCTTCCTGCTAATACCGAAAACATATGTGTAAAATGGCGAAACTGAATAAAACCCAATTTAAAGGTAAAATACAAGCCTGTTCCGATCAATAGATAAACCAGTACAGAGCCCCATAACAGCCCATTTATAAAGTTGATAAATTCCGTCATATATTATTTCTCTTACCTTATTAACGTTTACAGCTAACAGCAATTTACCGCTTTTAGCCAAACAAGCGGCAAAATATAACACAAATAACTATATAAATGGTAATAAGTGGTGGTAAATTCAGAAGAAACCGCATTTTATCCACATTATATAAAGTAAATATTAATACTGCCTCCATACATATTCCATAATTAAATGGCCGTGATACGTAATAATCACTTTATTTCCGTGAACTGGTGCCCAAATATGATTAATGAAATCATAATCGTTAAAAAATAATGGTATAGAAGAGGGGAAACTATCATTAACCGAGGTGGCCCATGGAAGGTATAAATCAAGTTGCGATAGAAAATACAAAAAAAGAAACTAAATCGTTATCTAAACGCAAATGGCGTGAAATAGAAGCGATTAAAGATAAGATAACCCTCGAGAAAGAACTCGACAGTTATGACGACCCGTTGAGTTATTACTCCGATCTTATCGCATAAAAAAAAGCCGCATCAAATGCGGCTTTTTTTTACATTGACGCTAAGCATTATACTTCTGCAGTACTGATGAAGCCTGCTTTGACAATACGTGCCATGAGTGACTCATAGACATCACGAAACAGGGCGTAAGCGTTAGCATCCTGCAAATCGCCGTGTTTCCATAAATGATCAATATGGCACCAGTCATCTGGGGTAAATTTTTCGACCATTAACGGCATCACAGAGTCATCCTCATATTTAATATGGGCATGCTGCTTTTCAACAAAGCGTTTTAGCTGTATTGCTAATTCATCAAAAGGGATCACCGAATCTAGCTGTATTATATTTAAGGAGTGAGAGAGTTCACGGCTCAAGAAATCTAAGCTCTGATGTTCACTGGCTAAACGATTAGGCATTTCCGCATCTGCGACATAATTGTTCAGATAATAAGAGTAGATGAGGTCTTCTTTAGGATGATGATATCTGTCCATATAATTACGTAAATAATTAACGGTATCACTCATAAGCGCAAAGTTTACATTATGCTGTTCTGACTCAATTTGTACCAACTGCTCGGTTAATACATTCAGCAGTTGTTTCACTTGTTTATGATCTTGTTCGATAAGAGATAACATATAGGCTCCAAATAGGCATCATTACCGTCAGTATATACTCAAACAGGGGTATTAAACTATGATCCGACGCACCGATTATAAAATTGACTCTCGACCAATAATCTAATTATACTCGAACCGCGTCAAGGTGCATTGTTCGGCTTAGTTTAACTCAGTAAGCTGCCAATTTATCGCGTCTTGCTTATGCTGCCGTAATCGCTCATTCACAATCGAAAAGTGCTTGCAGCCAAAAAAACCTCGGTGAGCAGAAAGTGGCGATGGATGAACACCTTCTAAGACATAATGGCGTGAGCGATCAATATGCAGCCCCTTTTTCTTTGCGTGATTGCCCCAGAACATGAAAATTATTTCATGTTCCTGCTGATTAAGTAACTCAATAACATGATCAGTGAATGTTTCCCAACCCGATTTTGCATGTGAATGTGCTTTTCCCTGCTCAACCGTTAAGACAGTATTAAGCATTAATACGCCTTGTTTGGCCCAATCGGCCAAATACCCGTGTGTCGGCGTAACAAAACCGTCTATATCGCTGCTCAGTTCTTTATACATATTACGTAATGATGGCGGAACCTTTACCCCTGGCAACACAGAAAAACATAACCCATGGGCTTGGTCAGGTCCATGATAGGGATCTTGGCCTAAAATCACGACCTTGACATCACTCAGAGGGGTAAGGTCAAAGGCTTGAAAAATATCTGCCTCATTCGGGTAAATAACCTTTCCTGCGGCCCTTTCTGCTGTAATAAAATTCTGCAGTTTGGAATAATAATGTTGCTGCTGCTCTTGTAAAAGAAACGCTGACCAATTCTTCATTTATTAACCTTCTGAATTTAAGATGTGCGGATAAACATTTTATTACGCTTGCTAAACAAGGTATTTTATCGTAAAACCCAATCAAAAAAATAGTCTTGTAATTATTTTGGAGCAAAAAATGACAAAGTTTATTGGCGCACATGTATCTGCAGCAGGCGGTGTTTGGAATGCCCCGAAAAATGCCCACGAAATCGGCGCAACAGCATTTGCTCTGTTTACTAAGAATCAACGTCGCTGGGAAGCAAAAGCGCTTTCTGATGATGATATCCGGAAGTTTAAAGCGAACTGCCAAAAATATAATTTTACCGCGGCGCAGATTTTACCGCATGATTCTTACTTGATAAACCTCGGTCATCCAGATCAAGAAGCGTTGAATAAATCACGGAATGCATTTGATGACGAAATGCACCGCTGCGAACAACTGGGTTTAACCTTACTTAACTTTCACCCGGGCAGTCACCTTAAAAAGATATCAGCGTCGGACAGCTTAAAAATGGTCGCCGAATCCCTTAACTTGGCGTTGCAAAAATCGACATCTGTAAAAGCTGTCATCGAAAATACAGCCGGTCAAGGCAGTAACCTGGGATACCGTTTTGAACACCTGGCTGAGATCATAGAACAGGTGGAAGACAAAACGCGTGTTGGGGTTTGTATTGATACCTGCCACACCTTCGTTTCGGGCTATGATCTGCGCACTTTCGAAGCCTGCGAAAACACATTCACTGCGTTCTCCGACATTGTAGGCTTCGAATACTTAGCAGGAATGCATATCAATGACAGTAAGGCGGAACTCGATAGCCGGGTTGATCGCCACCACAGTCTCGGGCAGGGTTTTATCGGTGAAGACGCATTTAAATTTATTATGCAAGATGACCGCTTTAATGATATACCTATGGTATTGGAAACAATTGATGACAGTATTTGGGCAAATGAAATTGCCTGGCTGAAAACATTAGCAAGTTAGTTAGTCAACTTAGAACAAGGCAACTTGGCTAGGATAGCTGAGCACAAAGGGATGGAATTTGAAATATTCAATAGAGCTAGTACCACGCTCATGGGAGGCTTTGCAGCATGAAGTTGAAGAAGTCAGTCAGTTTAAGCAGATAAAAACGCTGAATATACCTGATTTACTCAGATTCGATATTCGCAGCTGGGATGCTTGTCAACGCTTGCAAAGTAATTTCGAAGATGTGATCCCACATCTTCGCGCAATTGACTTCGATCTAAAGAATGGCTTTCCATTAACTGAGTTCTTCCTCGC
>JBLHPA010000124.1:0-7632 GCA_047628235.1 Moritella sp. | reverse complement strand
TGGGAATGGAAGTGTGGCCGATCAATACAGTGCAATTTTCTAATCATACCCAATATCAACAAGGTTGGCAGGGTATGGTGATGCCCCAAGGGCATATTACCGATCTCGTTACTGGCTTGGCTGCCGTAGGGAGTTTAGATCGGTGTGATGCAGTATTGAGTGGTTATCTTGGTTCAGCCGCGCAAGGTGAAGAAGTGATCACCGCGGTTAGTCAGGCGAGAAAGCACAATCCTAACGCCATTTATTTCTGTGATCCTGTGATGGGCCATCCAGAAAAAGGCTGTATTGTCGTACCGGAAGTGATGGGTTTTTTCAAAGAGACCGCATTGTACGCTGCCGATATGATCGCGCCCAATTTATTGGAATTGGAAACGCTGGCAGATATGTCGATAACAACCATCGAACAGACGATAGTCGCCTGCGAAAAGCTCCTGGCTAAAGGCGTTAAAATGGTGTTAGTTAAACACTTAAGCAAGGCCGGACTGTCTGAAGATCGCTTTGAAATGTTATTGGCTACTGTGGAAGGTTATTTCCATATTTCACGGCCATTATATGATTTCCCCTTGCAGCCTGTCGGTGTCGGTGACCTGATCAGCGGTATTATGTTAGCTAATTTGCTGGCTAAACATGAACCCGTTGCTGCGTTTGAACGCACCAATGCGGCGGTTGATGCAGTATTAAAAGAAACGTATGCCCAGGGAAGTTATGAATTACAGCTGATTTTATCTCAGCATAAAATTGCGGAACCGGACGTGTGTGAGCGTGCTCGTCAGTTGAAATAACGGCTGTTTGATAATACACATTTGATAATCAGCATAGTTATTTGTCGAAAAATAGCGACCAGGCAACAAAAAAAAGACAACTTGATTAATTCAAGTTGTCTTTTTTATATTAATAGCGAGTTATAAATTAATGCCGTATTTTAGTTTTGTGGGCGTAATGTCGGGAATAAGATCACGTCACGAATAGTGTGGCTGTTAGTAAATAACATCACTAAGCGGTCGATACCAATACCTTGACCTGCTGTTGGTGGTAAACCGTGCTCTAGCGCTGTGACAAAGTCACCATCATAGAACATTGCTTCATCATCACCCGCGTCCATCGCTGCAACTTGGTCTTTAAAACGTTGATCTTGATCTTCTGAGTCATTTAGCTCTGAGTAACCATTTGCGATTTCACGGCCACCAATAAAGAATTCAAAACGGTCAGTAATGAAGTTATCGTCGTCGTTACTACGGGCTAGCGGTGATACCTCTGCAGGGTATTCAGTAATAAAGGTTGGCTGGATCAATTTTTCTTCTACTGTTTCTTCAAAGATTTCTGTGATCACACGACCACGACCCCAGCTAGGATCCAGTTTGATACCAAGACCGTTAGCTACCTCCGTAGCCCCTTCCATCGTTGCCAGTTGTTCAGCTTTTACGGTTTGATTGTATTTCAATACGGAGTCGATCATTGAAATTTTATCGAATTCTTTACCGAAATCATATACATCATCGCCGTATGGTACAAATGTAGAACCGAGGATATCTAGAGACAGTGTACGTAACATACCTTCGGTTAACGCCATTTGATCTTTATAGTCTGCATACGCCATATAGAACTCTAACATAGTGAATTCAGGATTGTGGCGAGTTGAAATACCTTCGTTACGGAAGTTACGGTTGATTTCGAATACACGCTCAAAACCACCCACGACTAAACGTTTTAGGTAAAGCTCTGGCGAAACTCGCAGGTACATATCCATATCTAGCGCATTATGTTTAGTGATAAACGGACGGGCTGACGCACCCCCTGGGATCACCTGCATCATCGGCGTTTCTACTTCCATGAAACCATCTTTAACCAAGTAGTTACGAATGCCGTTGATTACTTGAGATCGTATGCTAAATACTTTACGGGACTCTTCGTTAGCAATAAGATCTAGGTAGCGTTGACGGTAACGAGTTTCTTGGTCAGCGAGGCCATGGAATTTATTTGGCAACGGGCGTAACGCTTTAGTCAGTAATTCGATGTCAGTTAGATTGATAGACAGTTCACCTGTTTTAGTCTTAAAAACAGTTCCTTGTGCGCCAACGATATCGCCGAGATCCCATTTTTTAAACTGTTCGTTATATACATTTTGGGGTAGGTTATCACGGCTTACGTAAAGTTGAATTTTGCCACCCATATCCTGCAAGGTCACAAAGCTCGCTTTTCCCATAATGCGGCGAGACATAATACGACCAGCAACCTTCACTGTTACATTAAGTTCATTAAGCTCATCGGCGGTTTTATCATCATAACGGACTAATAAATCTGATGAGATTGAATCACGACGGAAAGTATTTGGGTATGCATTACCTTGTGCACGCAACTCAGCAAGTTTGTGATGGCGTTGTTCAACTTCACTTTGAAAATCAACTTCTGGGTTTTGGATTGTTTCCGACATATGTAACCTCGTTATAATTGCTAGATTAATTAAATTTGCGCCAATCAAATTAACGCCAAAAATGTGGTAAATGTAATTTAGTCTTCGAATCGGCAATCTATATTCACCGTCATCAGCTAAGTAAAGCGCCTATCTAAAAACGTTCGAGCAGTACCTTACGGTATTTTAGCGCCGCTTTAGCGGGGCGTTTATAAGGTAACCCTATTCGTATTATTATCGACAAATGACCCATTACAGCGGTTTTTACTGTGCTTTACACTTTTATGGCCATAAATAATGGCGCATCATGCTTTGGCACATAAAAACTTTTTTTTCGAAGCGCTTTTACTCTGTAAATCAATTATCAATTTATCTACTATGGAATTTAGTGTATAGATGGTTGGAGAAAAGGTAAAATCACTCAGCGCCAAATTTATCGTCACTGGAGAAGAAATGAGACTAATACAGATAGAAATGTTTTTATTAGCAGCGAGAACAGGATCAATTTCTGAAGCCGCAGTTAAGTTAGGAAAGAGCCGCACTACGGTCAGTGCTGCACTGGTGTCGCTGGAAGATGAACTCGGAGTGGAATTATTACTGCGCAGTGGTAACAAGATAGAATTAAGTAGCGTTGGTAAAAGTATTGTTAATGATTGTGAACGGCTATTCCATCTATCACAGGGTATTCACGCAAAATGTGTGCACCACTTGGCGGGTGCCGAATCTTCATTGCGTATTGCCCGTGATGATGCGTTACCGGAAGCGTTTTGGCGTGATCTTATTTTCAATATAGAAGAAAAATTCCCCCACACTTCTGTTTCTATGTATGCAGCGCCAACACCTGAATTAGTCGGTTACGTGGAAACCAATAAGGTTGACGTTGCTTACGGTATTTTGACGGACACTTATGATTACCAACGGCATGTACGGCGTGAACTTGGTCAGCTCAGGATCATGGCGGTTGCAGCTGCTAATCACCCTTTACACACGGTTGGCAAGCGACTTACGAGTACTGACTTGGCGCTTTATACTGAAATAGTGTTGGCCTATATGGATGGTTTATTGAAGGTTGAAGCTTCGATTAGTAACCGCTATATTGGGTTAGGGTTTTATGAACATCTGCGTGATGCCGTTAGCAGTGGTGCCGGCTGGGCAAGTGTACCAGCGCCGTTGATCACTGAATTGTTACGAAATGGTTCAATTAAAGTGCTTCGCTACCGTAAGGCCATGAGTTGGAAGATCTACGGCGAGGTGAGTGGTTCTGATTTTACCCACGGTACAGTGACTGATTGGATCGCAGAACAGATTGAACAGTATCTGATCACTGTCTCCCATTAATATTAATAGGGCTTGGATCACTTTTATCGCGAATTCCTCAGCTTGAAAATGGCAATATCGACAGATTCGATAATACTTAATTAAACTGTATGAAATTAAGGGATCTGCGTATGTTAGTGAAACATCTATGGGGTTTATATGTACAACCCAAAAGTGAATGGATTGAAATAGATACTCATCATGAATCGTTATTATCTGTGGTTGTAAACTTGTGTTTATTAGCGTTTATTCCTGCTGTATCGGCATGGTATACCGCCACAGTAACGGGATGGCAACTTGGTGTGGGGGAGACGACCTATTTGTCAGCCTCAAGTGCGGGTTTGATGGCTGTTGGCATGGTCTTCGCAAGTATTTTTCTTGTGACCACCTTTGCTATTTTCGTGCAATGGATGGCGTCAAATTTTGGTGCTTCAACCAGTTTTCCTCAGTCTTTAGAATTAACAACCTATACCGCTGCACCTATCTTTGTGACCGGTATTGCCGCTCTGATCCCCATTCCTTGGTTGATTATGATGGCTTTGTTGGTTGGCGTGGCATTCTCGGTGCGCTCTCTCTATACTGGTGTGCCCATCATTATGCATATCACTGAAGAACGTGGTTTTATCTATGCGTCTTCATTACTGACTGTTGGCTTGGTATTGTTTGTCGCTACGATGGCATTTACCGTGATTATGTGGAGCCTAGGTTTAGGTCCTGAATTCATTAGCTAGCGATAGCCTTACTGAATCACTTACTGTATCAACAGCGCGGTATTTCCTGAGCCAAAAGGAGATACCGTTTAAGCTATCCAGCGTCTGATTTGTATCATAATTCTGATCCGCTTTAGTTAGGGAATTTACAATTGTTATTATTTTGTGATACGTATTGTGATTGATCCTCGTATGCTAACAAGACTTCCTAAAGGACATTGAGGTTCCATGACCGATGCACCGCATGCGAGTTTAGTCATTATTTTAAAACGCCCCTTATTGAATCAAGGAAAACAAAGGATCGCGGCAAGCCTTGGTGCTGAGCAGGCCCTCGCTGTTGCGCAACACTTGTTGGTGAGTGTTATTGAAGATGCTAATAATTGGCCGGGTACTGTCATCTTATCTCCTGCATCAGCGGTAGATTACCATTGGGCAAGCTAATTACTTTCTCGTCCCGCAACCATTATTCCTCAATCTGAAGGTGATTTAGGCACCCGGATCCAATTTATTGATCAGCAATTGGCTGCGCTTAATATCCATCGGACCTTGTATATTGGTAGTGACACCCCCTGTATTACGCTTGAGCTATTGTTACAGGCAAATGCAGCGTTGCAACAGGTTGATGTCGTTTTAAGCCATGCTCTAGATGGTGGCGTGACTTTGATGGCTAATCGAAAGCCTTGGCCTAAACTGCAAGCACTGCCCTGGAGTAGTGCGCAGTTTGCGGAGGAATTGACCGCGATATGTCGCGCTGCCAGCTATACCCTGCAAACTGTTTCAGCAGGCTATGATATTGACACCGAAGAGGATCTTAATTTTGCCTACGCGGACTTGCAAAATGATCAACGCCCATCCCGGCGGGCTTTGCTGACACTGATTGAACATATACATCACTAATTGAACATATATAAATGGAAAAGGAAATACAACATGCATGAAGATGTTAAAGCCTATTATGGCAATGTGTTACAACATTCTGACGATCTTAAAACTAACGCCTGTTGTACCGACATTATGATACCCGATCACATTATACGCGCGCTGGCTAATATTCACGATGAAGTGTTAACACGTTATTATGGCTGCGGTTTCTCTATCCCCAACCAGTTTGTCGGTAAGCGGGTCTTAGATTTGGGTTGTGGTGCCGGCCGAGACTGCTATTTTCTGTCACAACTGGTGGGGAAGTCAGGTTATGTTCTGGGGGTTGATATGACTACTGAGCAACTGGCTGTCGCACATAGGCACCTGGACTTTCACTAGCAGCAGTTCGGTTATGAGCAGGGGAATATCGAACTTAAACAGGCTTATATTGAGCAGCTAGCCTGATAATAGCTTTGATATTCTTGTGTCCAACTGTGTGATCAATTTATCCCCAGACAAAAATGCTGTGTTTAGAGAGGCATATCGGTTACTAAAACCGGGTGGGGAACTGTATTTTTCTGATGTTTACAGTGACCGCCGTATTCCCGCCGAACTAGTCAACAATACCGTACTGTATGGTGAATGTTTGAGTGGTGCACTGTATTGGAATGATTTTATCAATAAAGCCAAAGCGGCAGGATTTAAAGATCCAAGATTGGTAGATGATAAACCGATTACCATAGAAAATCAGGCGGTTGAAATACTGATCGGTCATGTTAATTCTGCAACTTACCGTTTATTTAAATTATCTGAGTTAGATAGCCACTGCGAGGATTATGGTCAGGTGGTTATTTACCTGGGTACTATTAGCATGCGCCGGAAGTCTTTGTATTAGATAAACACCACAGTATAGAGAAAGGCAAAGTATTTCCTGTGTGTGGTAACACCTGGCGGATGCTGCATGATAGTCGTTTTCGGGCGCATTTTCAGTTTATCGGTAATTTTGAGCATCACTTTGGCATTTTTCCGGCTGCAGTACAGACCTGCCGTTTACTACCAATAACCTGCAGGCTGAGGGATGGGCGCAAACCGTCTCTACCGATGCTATCGCGTTTTATTCTGCGCATGGTTTAAATCCTAACGCAGTGGCTGTGATGCAGGAAGTGGGAATTGGTATTAGCAGACAACATTCTCAGCGTGTCGATGAACTGGGATTGGCAGAGTTCGATTATGTGTTTGCCGTCTGTGATAACGCAGTACACAATTGTCTTTCACAATTAGGTAAAAATATGCATCACCATCAATTTGATGATCCCCCACTGTTAGCGCGTAATGCTACCTCCAGGGAACAAGAATTAGGTTATTTTAGGCAAGTGCGTGATTAGATCAAAGAGTGGATTGCCGCATGAAGTTAATTACCGCGCTAATATCTGGGCTCTGAAGCAGCTCGGTGCCACTGAGATCATTGGATTATTAGCTGTGGGCAGTTTGCAGCAGGAAATTGCTCCGGGTGAACTATCTTTAGTCAGCCAATATTTTGATTTTATAAAAGGTAATAGAGAAAAAACATTCTTTGGAGATGGTATAGCTGCGCATGTATCAACGGCTGAACCGAGCTATTCGAGTTTGGCCACCGATTTATTATCGGTTGCTAACGCCAATGGCATTGAGTTGCATACCGATAAAACGTATGCCTGTGTCGATGGGCTACGTTTAGGTACCCTTGCAGAAAGCTTATTTCTGCAAGGGCTCGGATGTGACCTCGTTGGCATGACAAATGTGCCTGAGGTATTCTTCGCCAGAGAGGCGCAAATCTGTTATCTCACTATTGCGATTGCCACAGATTACGATTGTTGGTTAGATGATCCGGAGCAACATGTTACTGTAGAGCAGGTCATTAGCCGTTATGGTGCCAGCTTGGAAAAGGCCAAAACATTATTACGGGCTTATTTGCAGTCTCTTCAAGAGACTACTGCCGTTGAGGGACAATGCGGTTGTCGAAGCGCGTTAGCCTGTGCTGTATTAACCCCGATAGAAGCGATACCGGCACAAAACGTGAATTGCTGGCAGTATTACAACGCTGATGACAGAGCATGTTACTGCTAGTGCTGAGGCTATTGCGATCAATACCCTTAGGACCTGACGAACCAGAGTGGCCGGCATTAATGGACGATCTGGCCGTCTGTTCTGCGGGCACTGAAGTTATCATTTTTGCAATTAATGGCGCTGAGATACCGGGTTGGCTGACGAATATACCGCCGTATTTAACTCACCTCAATTGGCACTGGTGTACGGCATACAGCTGAATCAAGGTGCTAAACTGGCTGCTGCGCG
>JBLHPA010000123.1:0-7717 GCA_047628235.1 Moritella sp. | reverse complement strand
TCTTGATAAAACCAAGTGCGTCGTTGAACATTGGAACAGTTTGCTCTAGGTTGATGATATGTACTTTACTACGAGCACCGAAGATGTATTGCTTCATCTTAGGGTTCCAGTAACGAGTTTGGTGACCGAAGTGAACACCGGCTTGTAGCATATCGCGCATTGATACAGTAGACATTATAAGTTTCCTTTAATTGTATGGGGTTAGGCCTCCACACATCCCATTTTCCGACCCCTATCTCTAAGCAAATGCAAGGAAATCCAAGCCACAGCCAAACAAAATAAGAGCACCCCGACAAATGTGACGATGTGTGTGTGATTTATAAAAAAATGTGTGTATGAAATTAAACCAACTTTCAGAAACCTGAAATTTGCTAATTCATGGCGCGCTTTATACCATATTTAGATAAATAGCACAAATACTGCGACTGAATTTTTCTCAGAAACAAGTCACACAACCTCAGTGATTTAGCAAATTGTGACCAACATGCGATGAATTATATTCATATAAGATATAAGACCCAGTAAACCCGTTCTGAAAAATGTTTATGCTTATCTGTTGCATTAGCGTTACAATAATACCTATAAAACAAAACGACAATTTGAAGAGTGAAGCATGGGTATAGTCATTAAAACAGAAGAGCAAATCGAAAAAATGCGTATTGCAGGCGAATTAGCCGCGCAAGTACTGGAAATGATAGAGCCGTTTGTGGTTGCCGGAGTGACAACTCAGGAACTCAATGATCGCTGTCATGAATTTACGTTAGCAAATGAGGCTAAATCAGCCCCTCTTTTCTACCCAAGCTACGATGAAAATGACGAAACTGCATTTCAAAAATCGATTTGTACCTCGATTAATAGCGTCGTTTGTCACGGAGTACCGGATGATCGCGCACTTGTCGATGGCGATATTATCAATCTTGATATCACCGTTATTAAAGATGGTTTGCATGGCGACACCTCAAAAATGTTCTTGGTTGGGGATGTATCACCTCGTGACAAACAACTTTGCAGAGTCGCTCAAGAAGCACTCTATGAAGGGCTGCGCCAAGTTAAACCCGGCATACGTTTAAGCCGTATTGGTGACGTTATCGAGAAAAAAATCAAGGCCCATAATAAAGCTAATCCTACCCGCAAGTATTCGATTGTAGAAGAATATTGCGGCCATGGCATCGGTGAAAAATTCCATGAAGAGCCTCAGGTGCTGCACTACAAATCACGCTTCAATGAGAGCAATCAAAATCTCATATTGAAAGAAGGTATGTGCTTTACCATTGAGCCGATGATTAACGCAGGCAAAAAACACAACTTTGTTGATGCGGATGACCATTGGACCGTATTTACTAAAGATAATAAAAATTCAGCACAGTGGGAACATACACTCGTCGTCACTAAAGAAGGCTGTGAAATCCTCACGCTGCGCGCCGAAGAAACCATTCCGCGTTTACTGAAGAATTAGTCTGCACAATAAGTAGCTATGAATAGCAATAAATGACAGTAAGGACTTCAATAGCAGGTCCTTTTTTTATCCCATAACCACCGAACTCCAGGAAGGCGTCGCATGGATCCAACGCAATATGTCCCAGCTCTACTCTCGGATGAAGAGCTAACTCTCTGTCGCTGCAAACAGCATATGCAGCAGTTCCAAGCATTGCTTGAGCAACGGTTTTTTGAGGGTGATAATATTATTGACTTGGTATCGTGCCGAGCTGAATATATGGATCAATTGCTTAGCCGGCTATGGCAAAAGTTTGGCTTGACAGCACATACCGAACTTGCTCTGGTCGCCGTAGGGGGATATGGCCGCGGTGAACTACATCCAAAATCAGATATAGATCTACTGGTCACCACAGCCGCTAGCCTCACCAGTGAACAAGAACAATTAATTTCGACATTTATCACTCGACTTTGGGATTTGCGTCTCGAGGTTGGGCACAGCGTACGCACCATTGCAGAGTGTCATGAGCAAGGGCTTGCTGAGATAACTATAGCCACCAACCTGCTGGAATCGCGTCTTATAGCGGGCTCAGAGCATACCTATGCGCAGTTACAAGCGATCATTGAATCAGATGATTTTTGGCCCAGCCAGGATTTTTTTCAAGCGAAGCATGAAGAACAACTGGCTCGGCACAGGCAATTCAAAGGTTCATCCTACAATCTTGAACCAGATCTAAAATGCAGCCCAGGTGGCCTGAGAGACCTGCAGACTATACTCTGGATCACCCGCCGGCATTTTGGCTCAAACAGCTTCTTAGAATTAACCAACCATGGTTTTTTAACCAAAGGTGAGTATCACGAGCTAGAAGAGTGCAAAAACTTTTTATGGCGGGTACGCTTTGCACTGCATCTAAATTTAAGGCGTTGTGATAATCGATTACTGTTTGATCGTCAGACCACAGTAGCTGAAGCACTCGGATACCACGGTAATGGAAACCAAGCGGTAGAGACAATGATGAAGCAATTTTATCAAACCGTACGGCGGGTTTCTGAGCTAAACGAAATGCTGTTGCAGCTATTTAACCAGGCGATCCTCGGGCATGTGGGCATGGATGTCCGCAATATTACCGCCGACTTTCAACTGCGTGGCAGTTTGATTGGTACCACCAGCAATGATCTGTTCAATCAACGTCCCAGTGCCATTATTGAGCTGTTTTACCATATTGCCAATAATGAACAAATTACCGGTATCTACGCAGCAACGATACGCCAATTGCGCGATGCACGTCGAAAACTGACCGCCTGGTTAGAGGACATTCCTGATTGCAGGGAGCAATTCATGCGCTTGCTTAAGCACCCTAATGGGTGTGGTTTAGCCTTCACACTCATGCATAGATACGGCGTGATAGCCGCTTACATACCGCAGTGGAGCCGTATTCTTGGGCAGATGCAATTCGATCTATTTCATACTTATACCGTCGATGAGCATACCCACAGATTAGTGAAAATAATCCATTCTTTTCAGTTTGACAAGACCAAGGAAAGTCACCCGCTGTGCTGTGATATTTTCCCGCGTTTAGAAAAACCAGAGCTGCTCATTATCGCGGCTATTTTTCATGATGTTGGCAAAGGGCAAAAAGGTAATCACTCTGAAATTGGCGCCATTGATGTTCGGGAGTTTTGTGCAAAACATGACATCAACAAGGCCGATCGCAAGCTGGTATCCCGCCTTGTAAAATACCATTTATTAATGTCTGTAACCGCTCAGCGCCGTGATATTCACGACCCTGAGATTATCACCGAATTTGCTCGAATCATAGGTGATCAACAACACCTTAATTATCTATATTGCCTTACAGTAGCCGATATTTGCGCCACCAACGACTCCCTGTGGAATAGTTGGAAAGGGTCGCTACTGCGTGAGCTGTATTTTTTAACCCAGCAGGCGTTACGCCGTGGTTTAGAGAACCCGTTAGATGCTAAGTTCCGGATCAAAGACCATAAAGATACCGCTATGGCATTTTTGGAAGACAGCCGTTTTGACCCCAATGTGATTAAATCCTTATGGGGCACATTTAGATCCGAGTATTTTTTACGTAATGATCCGAGTCAAATCTGCTGGCACACAATCGGGATCCTTACCCATGAAAATCCTGACCAACCCTTGGTACTGATCAGTCAAAACAGTAACCGCGGTGGTAATGAAGTCTTTATTTATGCCAAGGATAATAAACGCCTGTTTGCCTCTGTGGTCGCCGAACTGGTCAACAAGAACCTGAACATTCACGATGCTAAGATCATGTCCAGCCGTGATGGCTATGTGCTCGACAGTTTTGTGATCCTCGACCAGACCGATGAAACTCTTGCTGCTGATCGGGTGAATACGTTACAGACTGATCTGGTTACAGCGCTGGCGTCTGGGCAGCTTTCCATTTTGAGAAAAACACGTATACCACGACAAATGCAGCAATTTTCGGTGGCAACCAAGGTAACATTTCTTGCCACCAAGAAAAAACGTACCTTTGTTGAGATCATCACGCTCGATTCACCTGGCCTACTCGCCCGAATCAGTGCGGTATTTAGCCAGGAACATATTGTCCTACATAACGCTAAAGTGTCTACTATCGGTGAAAGGGCTGAAGATTTTTTCATTATTTCAGGCGATAATAATCAACCCTTGTCACCGGAACAACAAGCAGAACTGAGACAAAAATTAATTACTGAATTAGCCGATGATTGATCCTATTACATGCAGTAACATGGACTTAAAAAGCTAAACGTCTGTTGAATTTAGCCAGTAATTCAACATGTTTTTCTTTGAAACATCAAATAGAAATGTGTTAGAACTATATACCCGTGGCTATAATAACAACCAAATACATATACTAAGATCAGGCGTGATGAATAAATATTGCGCCGTTATTTTAAATGGAGATTGAATACCTATGGCAACTTTTTCACTCGCTTTCGGAAGTGCGACAAAAAACGCAACCGGCAAAATCATCGAAGCCTTCTTCCCCAACCCTCTGCTCAACCCAAGTGATAAACTTGTTGCCGACATGAGTGATGTAGTTAACTACCAAGGTCAAAACGAAGTAATCGAAATTACCACAGAGCAGGCCGCACAGCTTGCTACTGTATTCGAAAGTCATGCAGATGCTGCGAATACAAAATTCGCTAATGCGGCCATGTATAGCAAACAACCTTTAGTGCTGGTTATGCTTGCCACGGATGAGAAACCGGCTTCCGTTGCGGAAGGTTATCTAAAACTACAGCTTATTTCACATCGTCTGGTTAAACCGCACGGTACTGTGCTGGATGGTATCTTCGGCTTATTACACAACATAGCCTGGACCAACCAAGGCCCTGTCGATTTACCTGAGCTGGCTGAACGCCAAATTGCAGCACGCCTTGCCGGTGAAGTGTTAACCGTGAGTTGTGTTGACAAATTTCCGAAAATGACCGATTACGTCGTGCCAACCGGTGTACGTATCGCTCATACAGCGCGTGTTCGTTTAGGTGCGCATGTGGGAGAAGGTACTACTATCATGCATGAAGGTTTTGTTAACTTTAACGCAGGCACCACAGGTGTTAGCATGATCGAAGGGCGTATTTCTGCCGGTGTTATGATTGGTGAAGGTACTGATATCGGCGGTGGTGCATCCATTATGGGCACGCTGAGTGGCGGCGGTCAGTTGATCATTTCTATGGGTGAAAACTGCTTATTAGGTGCCAACGCCGGACTGGGTATTCCTTTAGGTAATCGCTGTACTATCGAATCTGGGCTGTACATTACTGCAGGATCTAAAGTGCAAATGCTTGATGCTAATAATCAAGCGGTTGAAGTCGTTAAAGCGCGTGATTTAGCGGGCAAAGATGATCTGCTATTCCGTCGTAATTCAATGACAGGTCGCATTGAGTGTCTCACCAACAAATCAGCGATTGAATTGAACGCAGAACTACACTCAAACAATTAATTTGATAGTTATTGTGTGAAGACTTTTTGTGTTCATACTTTTGTGTAAAAAACGGGCCCAGCAATGCTGGGCTTTTTTAGCGCTAAAAATCACTTTTTCATATCAAATGAGTTGAATAATTTTATATTCGGCTCATAATATGAGTCGAATAGCTTGGTTAATTGACTCACGGTGAGGTAACTATGTGGATATGGGAACAACCTGAATGGCCAACATTTACTTGGAATGACGCAGCCATAGCGCCTATTTTACGTCATGTACACTTTAATCAAGGTTTGTTACTGGGCAAAGTTAACGCCCAAAATAACAATGAACAGCAAGTTGCGCTCGATACCTTACTTGCCAATATCGTTCATTCCAGTGCGATTGAAGACGAAAAAATCAATGCCTTTTCAGTGCGTTCATCGCTCGCTAACAGATTAGGCATCAGCGAAGACAAACCATATCCGACATCAGAAAAAACCGATGGTCTTGCCGAAGTTATGCTCGATGCTATCACTAATTTAGATAACGAACTTACGCTTGAACGGATCCTAAATTGGCACACTCTATTATTTCCGAAAGGTTATACGCTATTCAATCCAGTACAAGGTGGTGTATTACGCGGTGATATACCCATGCAAGTTGTGTCGGGTCGATTAGACCGCCCAACAGTGCATTTTGAAGCACCACCAAGGCATATTTTAAGCAATGAGTTAACAGCCTTTATCACCTGGTTTAATCAATCAAAAACTGACAACACATTAGACCCTTTAATACGTGCTGCGATCACCCACTTATGGTTTGTAACACTCCATCCACTTGATGATGGTAATGGTCGTATTACTCGACTACTGACAGATCTTGCCTTAGCGCAAGCAGAAAGCCAGTCAATCCGCTTTTATGCTATGTCAGTGAGTATCTTAGCCCGACGTAAAGACTATTACGAAATATTAGAACAAACTCAGAAAGGTGAAATGGATATTAGCGCTTGGTTAACATGGTTTTTTGATACTTTAAATGACACGCTATTATCTACACTGCAGGATATTGAACAAACGGTACTGAAAACAAATTACTGGCTTCGGATTGATCAGACTCAATTAACATCAGAACAAGTAAAAGTGATTAACCGTTTATTAGAGGGTGACTTTGACCAAGGCATTAATTCCAGCCAATATCAAAAAGTAGCCAAAGTAAGTAAAGCAACAGCCACCCGACATTTAAATACGCTAATCGAATTGGGTTGCTTGAATAAAACTGGCGCAGGCGGACGCAGCACCCGTTATGTCATTAATTATATCTAGTCACTTTATTCGGCTCATATAATGAGCCGAATAACCAAGTTAATCGCATCATTGGCATCGAGTAGCGTTAGGTTTCTTACACAATAAACGTAGATACTTTGCCGTTTAATTCACTCGCCTGATGATTGAGTTGTTGTGACTGTGCCAGGTTGTGGTTAGCCCCTAAAACAAGGGTGTCCGACACATCTTTAATTGAAATGACATTCTGCGATATTTCCCCTGAGACCTGAGTTTGCTCTTCCGCTGCGGTGGCGATCTGCGTCGCCATATCACTGATTAATACCACCGACTTATTAATTTCTTCTAATGCATGCGCCGCTTGATCAGCATCCGCTACCGAACAAATAGCCAATTTCGAGCTGCTGTCCATAAGGTCGACTGCTTTTGTAGTTGTCTGCTGCAAGGTATCAATCGTTGCTTTAATTTCCTCTGTCGATGAGTGTGTTCGTTGTGACAGTACCCGAACTTCATCCGCCACGACAGCAAAACCACGCCCCTGATCCCCGGCTCGGGCCGCTTCAATGGCCGCATTCAACGCCAGTAAGTTGGTTTGTTCTGCAATACCCTGAATGGTCGCGAGTATGGTTGAGATCTCCTGCGCATGCCGGTTTAAATCCCCAATCACTTTAGATGCTTCTGTCACTTCCGTGGCTAAATTGTTGATCGAATGTTTGGAGTTCAATACCAGCTGTCGCCCTTGCTCAGTACTGCCTGTCGAATCCTGTGCCGCTCTGGCGGTTTGTTCTGCATGAGAAGCAATTTCCTGAGTTGCAGACGCCATTTCGGTCACGGCCGTCGCTACCATTTCAATTTCTTGCTGCTGATGGTTAAGCTCGCCCACAGATTGATTGGCCTGTCGCTCGCCCTCTATGGATTCGTTCGTCAACGTTTCTGATTGCGTTCTAATATGCTGGATTAATTGTTGTTGACTACTGACAAACAAATTAAAGCTATCCGCCAATTTTCCGACTTCATCGTTAGCATGAAGCTCAATACGTTGGGTAAGGTCGCCACCGCCCT
>JBLHPA010000122.1:0-7796 GCA_047628235.1 Moritella sp. | reverse complement strand
TCTTATTTGCCACACTGCTTAGTGATGAAACTATCACGCTCAAGAATGTACCTGAATTAAGAGATATCAATACAACATTGCAGTTATTGCGCGAACTTGGTGCTCAAGCTGAGCGTAAAGAGAATGGCGATGTCGTGATAACGGCAGGCACAGTCAATTGCCAGACTGCGCCTTATGAATTAGTTAAAACCATGCGTGCCTCGATTCTTGCGCTCGGTCCTTTAACGAGTAAATTTTTAACTGCAAATGTATCTTTACCTGGCGGCTGTGCAATTGGCGCTCGTCCGGTCAATCTGCACATTCATGGTTTAGAATTAATGCAGGCTAATATTACCGTTGAAGAAGGCTATATTAAAGCGCGGGTTGATGGTGCCTTAAAAGGCGCACGTATTCTAATGGATATGGTCAGTGTTACAGGTACCGAAAATTTATTAATGGCAGCGGTGCTGGCACAGGGTACTACTGTTATTGAGAATGCAGCAAGAGAACCTGAAGTGGTTGATCTGGCTAATTTCTTAAACGGTCTCGGAGCGAAAATTTCTGGCATGGGTTCGGCAGTATTAACTATCAAAGGTGTTTCCGCGCTGACTGGCGGCACTTATTCCGTTCAGCCTGATCGGATTGAAACCGGTACATTTTTAGTTGCAGCTGCAGTCACGGGTGGTAAGGTCACATGTCATAAAACCGACCCACGCTTATTGGAAGCGGTGCTGCTAAAATTGGAAGAAGCGGGTGCTGAAATAGAAACAGGTAATGACTGGATTAGCCTCGATATGCAGGGCCGTGAGCTGAAAGCGGTAAATATTAAAACTGTACCTTATCCTGGTTTTCCAACTGATATGCAGGCGCAGTTTACCGTATTAAATACAGTTGCTAAAGGCACCTCAACGATAATAGAAACGATTTTTGAAAACCGTTTTATGCATGTGCCTGAATTGGCACGGATGGGGGCAGATATTGAGCTTGAAGGTAACACTGCAATTTGCCGTGATACCGATAAATTAACCTGTGCCCAGGTAATGGCAACGGACTTACGTGCGTCTGCAAGTTTGGTTATTGCTGGTTTCCTTGCAGAAGGAGAAACTGTGGTTGAGCGAATTTATCATATTGATCGCGGTTATGAATTTATCGAAGATAAATTACAAGCCTTAGGTGGCGATATTACCCGGGTTCGTGCGTAATAACAGCATGTAGATTGCTAAGTCATCCTGTCTGATGCTACTTAATATAACGGCTATTTAGGACGGGATAAGGTATTAAAAAAGGGAGCATATTTATGCTCCCTTTTTTATGCTTTTAGTCATGGTTTATACTCATGACTATTCAAAATTGGTATATTATGGGCTTTCTTTCAACTCACCTAACTGAACCGGAATGCTGAGTTGTTTACCTTCTCTGATTACGATCATGCTAATTTTCGAGCCGGGACGTTGTTCGGCCACGGCATCCATCAGCCAGATCACGTTATCGATCACGGTATCATTAAACTTGATCACCACATCACCAGCCACAAGACCCGCAAGTTCAGCTGGTGAATCAGGGGCTATATTTTGAATAACAATGCCCTGATTGGCTTTTAAGCCGAGCAATTTAGCCATAACTGAATTAATTGAGGTGCCCTCTATCCCTATGTAGCCACGTATCACTCGGCCATTCGCAATTAACGAATGCATAATTTTAACCGCCAGAGGATAGGGAATAGCAAAACTAATGCCCATAGTTTCAACATTTTTACCAATTTGAAATGAGGCAGTGTTAATGCCAACTAACTCGCCAAGGCTGTTCACTAAGGCACCACCGGAGTTACCTTCATTGATTGCAGCATCTGTTTGCAGGAAGTTTTGATGACCTGTCGTACTCATCCCAATTCGACCTCTTGCACTGATAATACCTTGAGTTATAGTTTGACCCAGGTTGTAGGGATTACCAATAGCTAACACCACATCGCCGATCTTGGTTTGTTCATGTTTACTTTGCGGGATACTGGGTAAGTTTTCTGCGTCAATATGCAACACTGCAAGATCGGTATATTTATCAAATCCAATCAACTCAGCGGTAAAAAAACGGCTATCTTGTAAGGCTATAATAATTTGGTCTGCATCAGCAATGACATGATAATTGGTTAACAAATAACCTTTTTTATTCATGATGACACCGGAACCAAGGCTTTGCGGACGTAAGGTCGGTTTAGTATTGATATTTGATTGCTGATAGGTGCGGGTGTAAATGTTTACTACCGATGGCGCCGCCCGTTTTACTGCTGCTGAAAAACTTAGTTGCGCATTTTTGCCGAGTGAAAATGGCTGCGTGAGCTCGAGCCCTTGATTATTTTGCAGTTGGGGCAGCGCCAGCAGCAATAATACTGCCACCGCAATCCCCAGTAAGATGCTTTTCGAAAAATATCTGAACAAACCTTGCACAAGAAGATCCCTACGTTACTTAGATAAAAATAGCAACGTAGAGAATAACATCTCTTTTACCGAGAATGTAGGTATTTAAGGTGTAAAATAATGTAAGCAAAACAGGACTGCTAGCGTAAAACTAAGTATAAATGCTGATTGCCGCGCTGAATATTGAGCGCTAGCGTCGCTTTGTCTTGATCTAATAATTTGCGTAACTCAGCTAAGTTTGCCACTTTATCCTTGTTAACGCCAATAATTATATCGCCTTCCTGTAGCCCCACTGATGCTGCGATAGAACGGGCAGCAACTTTTGCGATAATTACGCCTTGGTTATTATCTGCGATTGCCAGTGCGGCGCCTTCCAGGTTTGGATGTAGCGCTTTAGCATTGGCCAATTTATTGTCAGCTGGTTTCAAGGTGGCAGTCATTATTTTCTCTTCACCATCGCGGATCGCGCCTAAAGTAATTGTTTTATCCGCGCCTAAGGTGCCGATACGTGCTCTTAGTTCACTGAAACTGCGGATCTTGTTATTGTTTACCTGAATGATGATATCACCTGCTTGCAAGCCAGCTTCCTCGGCGGCTGAACCTGGCGTTACTTGATTAATGAATGCACCATATTGCACATCAAGGTCAAACGCTTTAGCAAGATCGGGTGTAAGTTCCTGGCCAGCCACACCGAGCACGCCGCGTCTTACTTCGCCATGTTCGATGATCTGTTGGATAAGATTGTTCGCCATATTTGATGGAATGGCAAAACCAATACCAACATTGCCGCCATTAGGCCCAAGTATGGCGGTATTAATACCAATCAATTCACCGCGTAAATTAACCAATGCGCCACCAGAATTACCACTGTTAATGGCTGCATCGGTTTGAATGAAATTCTCAAGGTTTTCCAGTTTTAATCCGGTTCTGCCTAAGGCACTGACAATACCTGAAGTTACCGTTTGTCCTAATCCAAATGGGTTACCAATAGCAATGGTGAAATCGCCCACACGTAGCTTGTCTGAATCTGCAAACTCAATAGCAGTTAACTGCTTGGCTTTTATCTGTAATAAGGCAATATCACTGCTTTTATCCGCACCAATTAGATTGGCTTCATACTCATGCCCATCTTTAAGCATCACTTTAATTTTATCAGCGTCTTCTATCACATGATTGTTGGTGAGAATATAGCCTTCATCAGCATCGATAATGACACCGGATCCTAAACCTCTAAAGGGGTATTCCTGCCGTTGTGAGGGGCCATCAGGGCCAAAAAAGAACTGGAATTCCTCAGGAATACGCTGTTGAGAAACCTTAGTGCCTGAGACCGAAATATTGACGACTGCAGGCGTTACTTTTTCCAGAATTGGTGCAAGACTTGGCAGGCTTTGTCCTGCAATCGCGATGGGTAGTGCAGCAGTTGCAGGTAAGCTGGTAAAGCCAATTGCAGTGCTTAATGCCAGCGCGTTGAACATAGCTAAATGCGGTTTTAGTTTCATAACAAGTTTAAACCCTTAAAATTATAAGCGTAAACAGTTAGGTATAGTTGAAAGCTAAAAGTTCAAGTTTAGCGACAATTTTTATCGTTAAACAGTTTTATTACTAAACAAGTTATTCACTGAGTAAACCGGAAGCGCTGTTTGAGTAATCTTTGGGCTGTCCTTCAACAGGTGTATTAGGGTCAATGACTTTTTTCGCTTGAAACGGAATATCTTTTAATTCGACATTATCTAACAATTTCTTGGCATCTTTAGCCAAGTGCTGTTGCATGCTTACATAGGTTTCAGACAGCTTCATGAGCAATTTTTCAGTACTGTTAAAGTGTTCAATTACTTCATTTTTGTACTGTTCAAGCTCAGCTTCTTTTGCCAGTAATTTACCTTTGAACTTGCCTGTCTGATCTTCCCCGCGAGTTATTTTAGCAATGATAAAACCGACAATGACACCGACAACTAAACTGATCATTATTTCTAGATAGGGCATAGACACCTCATTAACGAAGAAATTAATTTTCTACTCATGTGTAGAGACTTATTTTGATATTTTAAAATAGTGTATTTCAAAAGAATACAACATGGTAGCATTGATTATTATTAATGAACGGCAGGAGTCTGGAAAATAGACCCTGAAAATTGTAAAGGATTGGCAATTTTAATGACACCTCTAGAAAAATATAAACGGGATCTAATGCGTCCAGATTTCATCTTTGATGCCGCGCAGGAGCATGCAGTGCTGGCCTTGCAACGTCTTTTTGATGATTTAATGCTAGTCAGTGACAAACCGATCAATCTGGGATTATGGGCCAAGTTCAAATTGCTTTCTTCTGGCGCTGAAACGTCAACTACTGGCCAAGTTAAAGGTGTCTATTTTTGGGGCGGAGTTGGAAGAGGTAAGACCTATTTAGTAGATACTTTTTATGATTGCTTGCCATTTGAAAATAAAATGCGGATTCATTTTCACCGTTTTATGTACCGAGTCCATCAGGAGTTGAGGGGGCTAGAGCAGCAAAAAAATCCACTAGAAATTGTCGCCAAACGATTTGCAGATGAAGCTAAAATAATTTGTTTTGATGAATTTTTTGTTTCGGATATTACCGATGCCATGATCTTAGGAACCTTATTTGAGGCGCTATTTTCCCATCAAGTGATATTGGTGGCAACCTCGAACATTATTCCAGATGAGCTGTACCGTAATGGATTACAACGGAGCCGTTTTTTACCAACAATTGCTTTAATAAACAAAAATTGTGAAATTGTTAATGTCGATAGTGGGGTTGATTATCGGCTACGTACTTTAGAGCAGGCCGAAATTTATCACTGCCCGCTGGACAGCGCTGCCCAAGCCAATTTAGAACAGTACTTTCAGCAGCTTTCTTGTGAACCAAGAAATTACCACAACGCGATTAATATTGAAAATCGGCAGATCCGCGCACTTGCTGAAGCTGACAGTGTATTGATGATCGATTTTGTCGAGTTATGTGGTGGCCCACGCAGCCAACTTGACTATATGGAGATTTCACGGATATATCATACGGTGTTACTGGCAAATGTGACTCAAATGGGTAAAGACAGTGATGATATGACGCGACGTTTTATTGCCATGGTGGATGAATTTTATGAACGTAATGTCACTCTGATAATGTCAGCTGAGGTCGAGATGACAGCGCTTTATAATTCAGGCCGCTTGGCATTTGAGTTTCGCCGTTGCTTGTCGCGGCTTCAAGAAATGCAGTCCCATGATTATCTGGCGCGGGAGCATCTGCCCTAGTGTACTGTTAATTTGCTCGAAAATTGTTCAATATCTGTATCAATGCAGGTCACATTGATCCCTATGGTAAATTTTGCTACTGCTGACTGGCACTGGGACATTTTATTGAGTCGAGCCCTATTATAGGCGTCGCAGGCACAGTGGGAGAACGGTAAACCTTGCTCATCCCCAGTGCTAAGCAATTTGATCTTCATTTTTACGCATCCCTGCATCTCACCTTCATGCGTACACTTTAAGTGTAGTAATTCAACGGTTCTGAAAGATAATCCAGCAGTAACATTATTATAAAAAATAAAGATTAGGAATTGCAGTTCTCACATTGATCAGTTCCTACAAACAAATAGCGCATTTACTGTCTATCACATATTTATCACCGGAGTTGCGAAAATAAAAACAGTATAAATTCAAATTATTTATTGAGTTACAAGCACCACATAGGCTATTGTTTTGTTCCGTATGAGTCGCAGCGATGTAAAAGCAGTTACATTACATACCCATGACCATTCGAAATGCAGAAATCAGCAAGCCGAGAGGTGACTAGATTCAAGGCGTGAAGTTGATGATCTCGTTATTCTAAATCAAAACTTCATAATACCGGAGATGGTTACCTCTCGTCTTGTCCTGCGGGAAACCAGCTTGAAAACCAGTACTGCGTTGCAATATTTGAAAAGGGAACAACCCTTCACTGCATATTGCGCCTTGTCCTGATGTTCAAGCTGGCCTCTGAGTTAGCATTTCGAATGGACATCGGTATAGCCTGCATAATTATCCTCCATACGGATATTTTTATCTTGCAGTGTGCAAGGTAATATAAACAGTCGGGCTAAAGTGGGCTTTTAGGTTAATGAATTACTCACCATATCAAGAGTTTGACAGAGAGTACTGGGCTGAATTACGTGAATCAGTTCCGCTTACTCTTTCAGAACTAGAATTAAAACAGTTACAAGGGATAAATGAGCGAGTCTCGATCGAGGAGGTTTGTGACATTTATTTACCACTGTCACGTTTACTTAATCTGTACATTATTAATAGAACTCGGCGGCGCTTGGTTCGTGAACAGTTCTTGGGCCGAAAAGTAGATAGGGTTCCCTACATTATCAGTTTGGCGGGCAGTGTGGCTGTCGGTAAAAGTACGACAGCCAGAATATTGCAGGCGTTGCTGCAGTGCTGGAGTGAACACCCTAAAGTGTCACTTGTTACCACAGACGGATTTCTATACCCGAATGCTTATTTACAGGCGCATGACCTGATGAAGCGTAAAGGCTTTCCAGAAAGTTATGATATTAATGCTTTAGTACAATTTGTCGCTGATATTAAGTCAGGTAATAAAAAAGTGACGGCACCGGTATACTCGCATCTGTCTTATGATATTGAAGTGGGTAAAGAGGTCGTGGTTGAACAACCTGATATTGTTATTCTGGAAGGATTAAATGTTCTGCAGTCCGGGCTTGAGTATCCTGATGACCCGCACAGCGTGTTTGTCTCTGACTTTGTCGATTTTTCTATATTTGTTGACGCCGATACAGCAAACCTAGAAAAGTGGTATATAGAGCGGTTTTTACAATTACGAGAAAGCGCATTTACTGATACCACGTCGTATTTTCATCATTATTCACAACTGAGTGTGGCAGAGGCGAAAAATACGGCATTAAATATCTGGCATGAAATTAACGGAAAGAATTTAGTGGAAAATATTCTCCCAACCCGAGAACGAGCAAATTTAATATTGACCAAAGGCGATAATCACCAGGTGCATAAGGTTAAATTGCGTAAATAGCGCTATAATTAAACATTGTTTTTCACCTATATTTGCAGTTATTTTTAATTACATTTATATTTTTGCAAATTATAGGTGAAATTTCGTTCATTCTTCTCTATAATTCGCGCTGCCCACTTACAAGATGTCGGTTCGGCATGCTTGTCCTAATTTACGCCATGTATTTATTCGAAGGGATAAGTAAGGTATATTGTTCATATTGTAGGAAGTCCTACTTATGATAGTTTAAACAAATTTTATTGGGTTTAATATAAATGAAAACTTTTGTTGCTACACCAAGCACGATCAAACGTGACTGGTACGTTGTTGACGCCGAAGGTAAAACTTTAGGCCGTCTTGCGACTGAAATCGCTTCTCGCTTA
>JBLHPA010000121.1:0-7979 GCA_047628235.1 Moritella sp. | reverse complement strand
GGTAACGAAACAACAATCGCACACCAGGCAAACGCTGTCGATGACAAGAAAGCTGCTGTCGCCGCTGCCATCGCCCGTGCCAAGGCCAAAAAGGCCGCCGCACAAGCGGGTAACGAAACAACAATCGCACACCAGGCAAACGCTATCGATGACAAGAAAGCTGCTGTCGCCGCAGCCATCGCTCGTGCCAAGGCCAAAAAGGCCGCCGCACAAGCGGGTAACGAAACAACAATCGCACACCAGGCAAGCGCTATCGATGACAAGAAAGCTGCTGTCGCCGCAGCCATCGCTCGTGCCAAGGCCAAAAAGGCCGCCGCACAAGCGGGTAAAGACGTGGTAACGTTAACGGCTCAAGCAGTAGCAGACCCAGTCGTTGTAACTGAAGCTTCCAACGACGCAAGTCCAATCGACAAAAAAAAAGCAGCTATCGCCGCAGCGGTAGCAAAAGCGAAAACAAAAAAATTAGCCCAATCCGGTGATCAATAATATGGCATTTAGATTAGCAAGCTCTCCCCACAATCACAGTGGCGCATCGACCAGTAACCTTATGCGGATGGTCATCCTGGCGACAATCCCAGGGATTGCCGCACAGTGGTACTTCTTTGGTGCCGGTAACTTAATTCATATAGCTTTAGCCTGCTTAACGGCAGTTATTACCGAAGCCGTTTTCCTTAAGCTGCGCAAGCTACCGATATTAAATCGAATCAAAGACAACAGCGCATTACTGACCGGTCTGCTGATTGGTATATCTATACCTGGCTTAGCGCCATGGTGGATCAGTGTGATGGGCGCAGTCTTTGC
This sequence comes from Moritella sp., assembly GCA_047628235.1. Lineage (GTDB taxonomy): Bacteria > Pseudomonadota > Gammaproteobacteria > Enterobacterales > Moritellaceae > Moritella. Next base: position 7,178 of record JBLHPA010000121.1, on the reverse strand, counting down.
TATTGCCATTGCCAAACAACTTTATGGTGGTTTAGGACAAAACGTTTTCAACCCCGCGATGGTTGCTTATGTGATGCTGTTGGTCTCCTTTCCCCTGCAGATGACGACGTGGCCACCAGTAAGTGAAATCACTGGCTTTGAACTCACTATTTGGGATACGTTCAGCTGTATTTTTACCGGTATTACCCTCGATGGTCATACGGCTTACCAGTTAGTGCAAAGCATTGACGGCATCACCATGGCAACGCCTCTGGATACTTTGAAAACAGGTCTGGTGATGGGACATACCGTAACCGAAATTCAACTGCAAGATCAGTTTAGCTGGTTATCGGGCTTAGGATGGGAGTGGATCAACCTTGGTTTTCTGGTTGGCGGTATCTATTTACTCAGTAAACGTGCCATTCTTTGGTATATTCCAGCCGGTCTGTTAGGCAGCCTGTTTGTCATTAGCTTAATTACATATCTGTGGCAACCTGATGCAGTGGGTTCACCAATTTTTCACCTGTTTTCCGGTGCAACCATGTTGGGTGCCTTTTTCATCGCAACGGATCCGGTATCGGCGTCAACCACTCCGAAAGGCCGCATTATTTTTGGTGCATTAATTGGTCTGCTGGTTTATACAATCCGAACCTGGGGTGGTTACCCCGATGCAATGGCGTTTGCCGTTTTACTGGCAAACATGTGCGTACCATTAATTGATTATTACACACAGCCGCGCGTTTACGGTCATAAATAGGAGATCACCATGTTAAAATCAATGAAGAAAAATGGTGCGGTCTTAGCCCTATTTGCCCTAGCCTGTACTTCTGTTGTGGCGGTTACCCACACCGTAACAGCTGATCGTATCGCCAAACAAGAGCAGCTACAATTGCTGAAAATTATTAATCAATTATTGCCTGAAGACAGTCATGATAATGATATTTTCAATAGCTGTAAGTTGTTAACGAATGAAACCTATCTTGGTTCTTCAGAACCACAAAAAGTATTCACCGCAACGGAAAATGATCAAATCGTTGGTTATGCTATTGAAGGTATTGCGCCCAACGGCTACAACGGTAAAATCAAACTCGTCGTGGGTATTGATACCCAGAGCAAGGTAACAGGCGTGCGCATTTTAGCACACAATGAAACGCCTGGGCTGGGTGACAAAGTAGAACGCCGTAAATCTGACTGGCTAGACTCTTTTGTTGGCCAAACGCTTACCGAAAGCAATGCGCACACATGGGCAGTAATTACAGACGGTGGTGACTTCGATTCTTTTACCGGCGCTACTATTACGCCAAGAGCCGTTGTTGGCTCCGTTAAGAATATTTTAACCTACTATAATGCTAGTCAGCTGTCTGATTTAGCCGGCGCACCTTCTTGTTGGAGTAAATCATGAGCCAATACCGCGATATTATCTATCAGGGATTATGGAAAAATAATCCTGGTTTAGTGCAAGTACTAGGATTGTGTCCATTACTTGCAGTTTCAGCAACCGTCACTAATGCACTGGGCTTGGGTCTGGCTACTATGCTGGTTTTGATTGCGTCTAATATTACCGTGTCACTGGTTCGGGATTATGTTCCCAAAGAGATCAGAATCCCTATTTTTGTGATGATCATTGCCTCTTTCGTTACTACGGTTCAATTACTGATGAACGCGTATGTTTATGAGTTATACCAGTCACTGGGCATCTTTATTCCACTGATTGTGACCAACTGTATTATCATCGGCCGTGCTGAAGCTTTCGCATCACGCAATAAGGTATTACCTTCCGCTGTTGATGGCCTGTTTATGGGACTTGGTTTTACCAGTGTGTTAGTGCTATTAGGCGCTATTCGTGAAGTATTAGGCCAAGGCACCTTGTTCGACGGTATGAACTTGTTGCTTGGTGAATGGGCCAGTGCCCTGCGCATCGAAGTCTTCCACGCTGATACCAGCTTTTTACTGGCTATTTTAGCCCCAGGTGCCTTCATTGGTATGGGTTTCTTAATGGCACTAAAACACGTTATTGATGAACAGATCGATAAGCGCCAGGCCGCACAAGCAATTGAACCAAAAGAAGTCGACGCTACACCTGAACAAAACTAATATTTTCTTATTTGCTAAAAACAATAAACCGCCGCTGAACACACAGGATAAAGAGATGAATAAGGACAAACGTCGGGTTATTTTAGAACGTCTGCGTGATAATAACCCCCACCCAGAGACAGAGCTGAGGTTTGTATCTGCTTTTGAATTACTCGTAGCGGTCACGTTGTCGGCCCAAGCCACTGACGTAAGCGTGAATAAAGCCACAGACAAACTTTTTCCTGTTGCTAACACGCCACAAGCGATTTATGACTTAGGTGTAGAAGGGTTAAAAGGTTATATTAAAACCATTGGTCTCTATAACACTAAAGCCAGCAATGTAATAAAAGCTTGCGCTATTTTATTAGAAAAGCACCAGGGCGAAGTGCCTGAAGATCTTGATGCACTGGTGGCACTGCCAGGTGTCGGTAGAAAAACCGCGAATGTGGTATTAAATACCGCGTTCGGTTGGCCAACCATTGCTGTTGATACCCATATCTTTCGGGTCTCTAACCGCACTAAGTTTGCCATGGGTAAAAATGTTGACCAGGTTGAAGAGAAATTATTGAAAGTGGTACCAGCCGAATTTAAGGTCGATGTTCATCATTGGTTGATTTTACATGGCCGCTATACTTGTATTGCGCGGAAACCTCGCTGTGGCTCCTGCCTCATTGAAGATCTCTGTGAATACAAAGACAAAGTATATCCAGAAGAATAAAGCTACTCCAACTCAGCCGTTGCAGTAGCTTGTCTTTCAGGTTTATCTACACGGTTAAATCTTTCATTAAGTCTTCAAGTACATCCGCTTGATTATTAAGTTGCTGAACGTCTGCCGCTGACTGAGTAACAATATCAGCAACTAAACGTGATTGGCCTCTCACCTGTTCGACATCGGAAGCGATATTATCAGCAACCACTCCCTGTTCCTCCGCTGAGGTCGCAATCTCAGTACTGCGATCTGCTATATATTGATTCTGCTCAGCTATCTGTCGAATGTCACTACTGACAGTATTCATGTGTTGTTCACTCGATTCAGAATTACTGACAGTTTGGTGCATGACCTTCATTAAGCCTTGGCTATTATTTTGCAACGACTCAATCATCTTTTTGATCTCTACTGTGGCATCTTGTGTCCGACCCGCCAGCGTTCGCACTTCGTCTGCGACAACAGCAAACCCACGACCTTGCTCCCCTGCCCGCGCCGCTTCAATGGCCGCATTTAAGGCCAGCAGGTTCGTTTGCTCAGAAATTGAATTAATGGTCGTCACGACATGATCAATTTGCGCAGCATCATTATCCAGTTTTGCGACAGCCTCGGCGGCAGCACTAATTTCGGAGGCTAACAGCTTGATCGCATCAAGTGTTTGATCAACATGCGTTAAACTCTGTGTGGTTGTCTGCGTGGCTTCGCTGGTTTGACTTGAGGTGTTTTGTGCGTGATTCGCCACTTCACGGATTGAACTTGCCATTTGCTCGGTGGCACTGGCCAGGGAATCTACACGCTCTTGTTGTTGGTTAGTTAACGCTTCATTGTCGTTACTGCGTTGGCGCAACTGAGAGCTAATTTGCTGGATCAGTGCGATCGCTTCCTGCGTTGCTTTCACCAGCTGTTGTTCGCGCTCAGATACACGATCAATCGTTTGAGCAATTAAATTAAATTCATTACGAGCCGGTGCATAGCCAATCCGAGAAGCCAGATCGCCATCGGCAAGACGGCGTAGTGCATCGTAGATATTAAACAGAGCCCCGCCCATAAAGGTCATGATGTAATAAAGGGATAGCGAGATGAATAAGCATGACACGATGATAATGCTAAAATGGCCCATATTAAGCGCACTGAGTAAACTTGGCTGTATTTGACCCATTAAGCTGTAACTAGTGCCCTGCACCGAGGTAGTGACGCTGCTATTTGAGCCCACCTGAATACTGGTGTTAGCGAGGATGCGCGTAACATCGCTTTCAGTCAGGTTAGACTGTGAAATCAAATTAGCGATCGTATTCACGTTACGTTGTAAAAGTTGATCTTGCTGATGCCCAGAAGCATTCATTAGCGTCAAACTGATCATGAGCATTGCGAGAAGTGGCGTAAAAAAGAGAATTAAAAAATTTTCCTTTATTTTTACATCTACCAGGTATTTATCAATCCAACGGAACGCAACTTCTTTCATTATATCTACTTCCTTATTACTGCCACTATTAATGACGTCAATTTCAAACGAAACCTATCGTTATTAATAACATGATAAAGGTAAAAAGAAAGCGTTTAGTGACAAATGTCACGTTAACTACAGAACACTATTCTTATGTTTTTTAAATGAAACCAGACTTTATTCATGAAATAGCTTTAAAGCAACACAGTGTAGTGATTTAAAAGAGTTTTAGCATGCCACTAGGTTGCGTGAGATAGGGATAGAATTGACAGCGCTAGCACATAAAAAAATCCGCTATCAAATTAGATTTGATAGCGGATTATTCGCATTAGCTTAAAAATAATACCGATATGATATTAATTAAACATGACTATTTAAATACAGCTTTACCTACAGGCATTACTTCACGGCCGTATTCACCGTTAAGTACTTGTGCCATGCTGAAGTACATTGCGCTTAGGCCACAGAAGATACCTTCGAAACCTGCAATTTTACCGATAAGCTCACTACCAGTGAAGTCGCGTGCTGCTAATAGGAAGAATAAAATCGTTAATGAGCCAAATACGATCTGTTTAGCACGTGGGTAACGTAGTGAACCAACAAACATGCCACCAGTGAATAGGCCCCAAAGAACCAGGTACCATCCCATGAAACCAGCAGGACTTGCCGCTAAGCCCATCTTAGGCATAACAATTAACCCAACTAGCGTTAACCAGAACAAGCCGTATGAAAGAAATGCTGTGGTACCAAATGTATCACCACGTTTGAAACACATAATACCGACAATAACTTGACTCAAGCCACCATAAAAAATACCCATTGCAAGGATCATTGAATCCATTGGAAAGAAGCCAGCATTATGGATGTTCAGTAAAACGGTGGTCATACCAAAGCCCATAAGGCCAAGTGGTGCTGGGTTAGCGAGTGTCGTAGACATTAATTAATTTCCCCTACAGGAATAGGTAATAAAATAAAGGTATCAAGCTAAGTAATCATTACTAGCCTGCATAAACAGCGCCGCATTATAGAGTAATGATTCAGACAGGGCAACAGTAACAGGTTAAAACACCACCAATTAATACCAAGTCAGGATTATTAACAAGTCATCATTGACAATATACGAGCAATTACTTATGCGTGTATATTGAGATGACTCGAGTATAAATACCTTGTAGAACACATTTGCGATTGTAACTGTTTATTATCATTGAAAAAAATGTTGTCGGTCACTAAATACATTGCTGAATATAAGGAGATAAACAGCAGGAATGTACGACTTACATTTAAATATAAATTGAGATTTCGAATATAAAATGATGTTTCTGGATACGAAGAGAATTAGAATGAAGAAACTGCCAAACGACTATTCGACAGTTATAGGTCTATTTATAATGCTGTAGGCACCTTTATGATGCGCTAGGCCGCTTATATGCTACCACTCACCAACGTTGGCCATCGAAGCCCATGGTGCTTGCGGCGCTAATTTATCGCCCTTTTGCAGCAGTTCAATTGAGATACCGTCAGGGGAACGAATAAATGCCATATAACCATCACGTGGCGGACGATTTATGATAACACCGTCAGCCTGTAGCTGGGCACAAGTGGCATAAATGTCTTCAACTTCATACGCAAGATGGCCAAAATTACGCCCACCGTCATAACTTTCGGTGTCCCAATTATAAGTTAATTCGAGCGTTGGGCGAAACTGTTGTAGCGCTTGCTCGGCATCGCCGGGAGCAGCTAAATAGACCAGTGAAAAACGCCCTGCTTCATAATCATGTCTTTTGACTTGCTCTAAGCCGAGTTTGTTACAATAAAAATCTAATGATACGTCCAGATCTTGAACTCGAACCATAGTATGTAAAAATTGCATAAAATATCCTATATCTTAAATAGCACTTAAAGAATGGGTTGACCTAAGGATATCACAACTCGTTGATTCTTTTGTCGCTCCACAACATTACTGTTTGAAGCAATTTGGCTCTTTTCACCATAGCCTTTAGTCATGACCTCTAGATCTTTTAGTCCACTGGCAAGAAAATACTGTTTAATGTTTTCAGCACGCAGTGATGATATTTGCTGATTTTGTAACGTGTCACCATAACTGCCTGTGTAGCTATCAATCACCACAACATTGATTTCGGGGCTGTATTGTAAAAATTCACGGATCATAGCAAGACGTTGCTGACTCGATTTTGTCAACTCATCTGTGGATTCATTGAAGTCTAACACTGAATAGGCAATATCATCCAAGCTGTAAGGCAGCAAATTACTCACACATTCCAAAAATTCTTGATATTCATTTTGAAAGTTTACTGACGATAGTCCTACGCTGATAAATTCACCGCCGCGGTACCAGTCGCGAAAATAAAAAGTCGGATAGTCACCCGAATCTAACGCATCAAGCATGCGCCAGGCTGGTTGCTCGCTGACATAACCAGAGAATTGGCGGTATAATTTCACATCAGCCAGATCGGTAGCGGCATGGCCCGGTTTCCAATTTGGCGGCACGGCCCGCAGTGACGCCATTTCAGCCCTAGCGGGTAACCGTTTCATATCCAGCTCAAAATCAAGATTAATGAGTTTTGAGGCGCGGCTGGTAAAGGTGGCCTGGCCATAACGTGGAATATTATGTTCGAGTTTGCATTGGATCGGCGTTGAGCGACTATTGTCCCACTGTGAAAATTCATAATTTGCCGCATAGTTTTTCATTGCCGCAGACACACTCGTAGAAAACAACGCAGCGAATATAATAATAAAAAGACGAGTGTAGATAATAATACGGTTCATAATCCAATTCCTTAAGAGCCTATATCTCATTATCGGTGTAACGCTCGAATACTTTAGTAAGTTAGTTAAATAAGTGTGATAAAAAGAGAAAAAACTGACCAAAATACACTGAATATACATATCTGAGTATCGTATTCGTATCTGAGGCCATGTTCACATCTAAGAGTGCTGTGTTCATATATGAGT
>JBLHPA010000120.1:0-8402 GCA_047628235.1 Moritella sp. | reverse complement strand
CCAGTTTGATCAGAATGTTTTCTTTCTCAATACCCACTTCTTTATATAGTTCGATGAGTAGTAACGCTTGTTTAACACTTGCTTCAGTGTTGTAAGAAAGACGTGCGTCAACTTCTGTTGAGATACGGCCTGGAATAGTCGTTAAGATCTCTTTACCAATTAATACAGCTAGTTTGTCACAAGCAAGTGCAACTTGTGCTTCTGGCGCTGCATTTTCTTTAGCATAAGCAATCGCTTGCGCAACCAGTGGTTGGTAACTTGGTAATGCTGCTGCTTTTAAGATCAGGGATGGATTGGTTGTCGCATCTTGAGGCTTATATAATTTAATTGCATCGACATCTCCTGTATCTGCAACAATAGTCGTTAATTTGCTTAACTGTTCTAATTGATTACTCATTATTTCGTTCCCACAATATATTATCGGTTGGTTATTTGTACCTACAGGTTAACTATATTAATACTACCCGTAAAGCCAATGCAATAAAACTCATTGTCACGGAATGTTTAAGCTAGTTATAAATAGGTAATTTCATAGCGCTATCTTAGCATAGGTTTCATTCGGAAGTATGTAGGCTTTCATCACGTTTTCACTTACTAAAATTTCGCTTGCATTCATATTCTTCTTCGGTATGTTGTTTATATACATTAAATCGGATTTATGGGCAGTATAATGGAAAAAGATACGTTAAATAATGTGCATATTTGCTCTGAGCAAGTATTGATGACCCCAGCAGCGCTGAAACTGAAATTACCTATTTCAAAGCATGCGCTTGGTTATATACAGTCAGCGCGTGAAACGATAGCAGATATTATCGCTGGTAAAGATAAACGTATGCTGGTGGTTTGTGGTCCCTGCTCAATTCATGATGACAAAGCGGCATTAGAATATGCCCATAGATTGAAACAATTACATGATGAATTAAAAGATCAACTCTATATTGTTATGCGGGTTTATTTTGAAAAGCCACGGACGACAGTTGGCTGGAAAGGCGCGATTAATGACCCACATATGGATGGCTCTTTTGATGTTGAAACAGGGCTGATTAATGCACGTAAGTTATTAATTACTCTTGCTGACATGGAACTACCAACCGCGACTGAGGCGCTGGATCCGATCAGTCCGCAGTATCTTGCCGAGTTATTTTCCTGGTCGGCAATTGGTGCCCGTACCACCGAGTCGCAAACACACCGAGAAATGGCATCAGGCCTATCAATGCCCGTTGGATTTAAAAATGGGACAGACGGCAGTCTGTCAACCGCTATTAACGCGATGCAATCTGCTTCTCACCCGCACCGTTTCATGGGGATAAATCAGGAAGGTCAGGTTGCATTGCTGCAAACTCAGGGAAATCCTGATGGCCACGTTATTTTACGTGGAGGAAAACAGCCTAATTATGATTCCGTTGCCGTGGCGCTGGCCGAGCTGGATATGATAAAAGCAGGATTACGCCCAAGCCTTATGGTTGACTGTAGTCATGCTAACTCAAACAAAAATCATGAATTACAGCCGTTGGTGGCCAAAAATGTGGTGCACCAGATCCAGGAAGGCAATAATTCAATTATTGGGATGATGATTGAAAGTCACCTTCATGGTGGTAATCAATCTTCTGAGCAACCTATTGCAGATATGCTATACGGCGTATCGGTAACTGATGCTTGTATTGACTGGGACACAACTGAGACCTTGTTACGTGAAACGGCGACAGAACTAAGTCAATGTTTAACTGCAAGATAGTGGCATTTGTGTTTAATCTCATTTGCGTTGTGCAAGGATGGAATAAGGTGAGTTGCAGTGAAACAGGATCCGTTAGGTAAATTAAGAGATCAAATTGATGATGTTGACCAACAGCTGGTCAGCTTATTGGCGAAACGACTCGCACTTGTTGCGCAGGTCGGGGACATTAAAAGCGAGCATGGCTTACCGATTTATGTGCCTGAACGTGAAGTGGCCATGTTGGAAAAAAGGCGTGAAGAAGCGGAATTAAAAGGGGTACCCGGGGATCTGATTGAAGATGTATTAAGACGTGTTATGCGCGAGTCCTATGCATCGGAAAAAGACGCTGGTTTTAAAACCGTGCAGCCAGATATTGGCCGTATTGTGATGATTGGTGGCGGTGGTAAGCTGGGGATGTTATTTACCCGTATGTTCCGGCTATCGGGTTATCAAGTCGATATTCTTGAACAAGGTGACTGGCATAAGGCTGATGCGCTGTTTGCTCAGGCTGGTTTAGTCATGGTGTCGGTACCGATTCACTTAACAGAAGCGGTGATTACCAAGTTGGGTAACTTACCGCAAGACTGTGTGCTTGCCGATATTACCAGTATCAAAGATAAACCCTTGCAAGCAATGCTCAAGGCCCATAAGGGACCTGTCGTTGGTCTCCATCCTATGTTTGGTCCTGATGTTGGTAATTTAGCTAAACAGGTAATTGTGTGCTGTGATGGGCGCAGTAAAGACAAATACCAATGGTTATTACAGCAGATGCAGATATGGGGTGCACGCATTTATGATGTAGATGCCGCCGAGCATGATGACGCGATGACCTTGATCCAGGCGTTACGCCATTTTACTTCTTTTGTGTATGGGGCACATTTGGCTGAGGAAAATCCAGATCTGCAACAACTGCTCGATCTCAGTTCGCCGATATATCGCTTGGAGTTAGCGATGGTGGGACGTCTGTTTGCCCAAGACCCGGCTTTATATGCTGATATCATTTTAGCGTCAGAAAATAATGTCGCTATGATTAGGCGTTATGCAGATCGTTTTGTGCAAGCGGCCGAGATGCTGGAGCGTAATGATAAACAAAGTTTTATCCGCTCGTTTGAAGTGGTTGCGGACTGGTTTGGCGATTATTCCACCCAGTTCTTACAGGAAAGTCGTAACCTGTTATTGCAAGCAAATGATAATCGCCAATTCTTTCAGGGTAATGATTAATACTTCCTTAGATTTAGCATTACAAAACCAAAAAGAGCATCCTGGGTGCTCTTTTTTATTATGCATGGTATCGATGCTGATGTATTACAATTTCTTTGCAGCTAGTACAACAGCACCGCAGGTATTACAGCAGTTCCGGTGGAACCATCGTCGCAGCAACATCCTCACTAGGATAACAGCCGAGCACCTTGAGTTGGTTTGTTATGCGTGTAAGCTGCTTAATGACAGTCTGCATACTCGTTGATTGCAAGTTGGCGGCAACGTCAATATAGAACATTTCTTCCCAAGGATTACCCTGGATTGGTCGTGATTCTAGCTTGGTCATGTTTATATTCTGTTCGCGCAATACCAGTAGCGCCTCGACGAGGCAACCCGCTTGCTGGCCAGTTGACATGATAAACGTAGTTTTGGCCGGGATCTGTTCTGCCACATCGACAGGCTTGCGAGCTACCACAATAAAACGGCTATAGTTTTCGGTTTGATTAGCCAGGCCGGTACGAATGGGTTTCAAGCCATATAACTCACCACCCGTGATACTGCCTATTGCAGCCACATTTTCTTGATTTAGTTCTCTGACCTTGGCCATTGCTGCTGATGAACTATCGACAAATTCAACTTTGATTTGTGGATGGGCACTGAGAAATAATGAGCATTGGGCAAAGGGCTGTGGGTGGGCATAAATGATATCAATCTTCGATAAATCAGTTTCACACGTGGTGATCAAGCTGTGTTCGATAGGCTGAGTTAATTCACCTACAATCGACAGCGTTGTGTGCTGCAGCAGGTCATACACGTCATTAATACTGCCCGACGAGGTATTTTCGATTGGTAACATGCCAAAATCGGCCTGACCCTTTTCTACCGCGCTGATGATCTGCTGAAATGTGGGGAAGCCCAGCTCGACTAAACTATCATCATGGCGTGCAAAATATTTTTTACAGGCTAGATTCGAATAAGACCCTTTATCACCCAAAAAAGCCACTCTGGCTAAGGGGGTGGCGGCATTTGGATTTTTTATCTGTTGTAAAAATGCTTGCTGTAGTAGTACCGAATCTTCAAGTATTGAATGGTAGATCTTGGTGATGTAATTGCTATCGAGCCCCCGTTCTCTTCCCTGATTAATTAAGCGTATCAGTAATAGCTGCTCACGATCCTGGTCGCGAACAGGTTTACTGGTCGTCTGTTTACTTTTTGCCACTTCGATGGCTAACTCTCTGCGCTCTGCAAGGAGGCTTAATAACTGGTTGTCGAGCGTCGTAATACGAGTTCTGATATCGTTGAGATCTGCCATTAACTATAATCCTTTGTACGTATTCTTGCGGCTTAATGGGATGTTAGTTGTTTAATTTATTTATCTAAGGGGGCAAAGTCAAGATATGGGGCACAAAAAAGCGCAGTCCTGTTGCTGCGCTTAGTAATCAAATCAAGAATAGAAAAACAATATTAGTATTCAGTGAGCTTGGTCTCTTCATCAGAGATCGCTTCTTCGGGTAGTTCTTCACCACTGATAATACCAGTTCTGCATTGTTCTTTACCGCTGCGCTGGGCGCGATGAGCGGATGGTTTGTCAGTATACTTATTTAGCTGACGTTCCAGTTTTTGGCCTAAAGTTGTGATTGCAGCGTAGAGATCTTCTCCTTCCGCAGTTGCGAATAATTGGCCTTGAGGAAGATGAATGCTGGCCTCAATTTTTTTAATGTTATTCTTGTCTTTGGTAATGGTAACGTGGGGGTTAATCATGGGAATATTGAAGCGTTCTAATTTCGAATACTTCATCGCGAGCTTTTCGCGCATAGGAGCCGTAACTTTAATTTCTTTACTGGTTATTTCAAATGTCATAGACATCCCCTTGGTTATTTCCTTTATTGGTTCACCTTCAGACTACGACTTTTAGATAAAATTAACGTGATGTGTATCACGCTTGTAAATTTTGTTTTTTAAATGAATTAAAAATGTGACGGGTTATCCATTTATAGGCATTTAGGTTAAATTCATTGTCTTCTATCTCATGCTTAGGCATTATGACCGACTGGTAATATATAAAATAATGTAATCAACTGTCGTGGCAGTGATTTAGGTAAAGAATAATAAATTATATGATTAACAAAGGTCATTGTAGTGTCGCACAAGAGAAGTTACTTCTAGATTCATCAGCTCAGATCGTTATCCAGAATAGCATTGAAAATGCTGCTTTAATTACCTGGAGTTTAGATACTGATGCCGCTGTGTTTTCAGCACAACTTTCTGCGCAATCCATTTTTTCTTATTTAGTGCAAGAAGGCATTAATACACTTAATGACTTTTTTAGTTTTATTCATCCTGAGGATCGAATTGTTGTTAAACAAAAGCTTGGTGGCGTTATTAACCGTTGCTCAGAAGAATCCATTATGTTCCGTTTGCTGGATAATCAGCGGAAATACAACTGGTTAACTGGCGTGATTGAGCGTGTATCCACACAAGGCACTAAAAAGCGGATATCGGGACGAATGTTTGACGCACAACTATTGAATTCGAATCTGGCTAAGCGCAACATGTTGGACGATCTTTTATTACGCTTAGCTACAATAAACTGGAATGGTAGCAACGAGTTTATCCCGTTTGCTGCACAAGTTTTTAATGAAACAATTACGGCATTAAATCTATCTGATCTTAAAATTTGCTTTTTATCTGATGAGTTTAGCTATGTTGCTCCATTGCTGCCGGATGGCTGCGTCGATGTTGTTACTCAGCTTTGTGAATGTGGCAAAACATTGACGGATGCGGAGATAAATCAGTTAAACAATAATACCCCTGTTATGTGGGATACTTCGTGTGGTGGCGAACGACATTTTATCAGATGCTTACTGTTACCCTTATTTAAAGATGATAGTTTGATTGGTATTTTGAGCTTTTTTACTGAAGAGGACGTGAGCCATTTCTCTCTGGATGAGCACCAATTTTGTCAGTCAATCACAACGTTAGTACAGCGTAATCTAAAATTGATGCAAGCGGAGTTACTTCAGCAACAGTATTTTCAGTTAGAAGAAACGCTGAGTGAAATTAACAATGCACTTTCTTCTGAAACCGGCGCCGCATATTTCCGCCACTTTGTTGAGCTTATCGCCGCCAAACTTAATTGTGGCTGGGTTTGTGTCGGAGTTCGGCACGAAGCGAATGTCGTGCGAGCATTGGCGTTATTTGATAATGGGGTTGTTTCTTCAGGTGATCTGATTGATTATTCCGCCAGCCCAATTATGGATAAACATTTTAAAGACGCTATTGTTGAAGAGAATACTTGGGAGAAATACCTAAATCCTCAGTTAAAATCGCGTAAAATTGATAGTTTTGTCGCTATTCCATTAAGCTCAGCGAAAGGGAAATTACAGGGTGGCTTAGCGATGTGTTTTGATCATTCTCGGACTAATCCCCATTTAGAAAAAGCCATCTTGACCTTATTTTCTGGTCGGTTGAGTGCGGAAATTGAAAGACAAGCTAAAGAGCAAGAGTTGCGTTTGCTTGCTATCGCATTTGAAACCAATGAAGGGATCATTATTACGGATCCTCAGTTTGATATTTTGAAAGTAAATGCTGCTTTTACTACTATCACTCAATTTCAGAGTCAAGATGTCATAGGTAAAAATATTAATGATCTGACCCATTCGGATTGGCATTCTCAAGCACTAGGCAACCCCCTAGCAGAACGTATTTCAGGTTTAGATCGCTGGAGTGGTGAAGACTGGTTCTGTCGTAAAAATGGTGAGCGCTACCCACAGCGTGAGACGATCACTGCGGTTAAAGATGAAAGCAATGCTATCAGCCATTATGTGATTTGTTTTGAAGACATATCGGAACGAAAATTAGCGGAAGAAAAGATTAAGCATTTGGCATTTTATGATGCGTTGACGGGTTTAGCTAATCGACGGTTATTAAATCAAAAAATTGTTGAGCAATATAACCTGGCCACTAAGAGCAATCTTGTTGGGGCATTATTGTTTATTGATCTGGATTATTTTAAAGCGATCAATGATTCACTCGGTCATGCGGTGGGGGACTTTGTACTCGAACGTGTAGCGGAGCGGATGAAAGAAATACAGCGCCCCGGAGACTTTTTGGCGCGTTTGGGCGGTGATGAATTTGTGCTTTTACTGCCCGAGCTGTCAGAGAATCCATTGCATGCAGAGTTACATACTAATCTGATTGCTCAGCAGTATATTAGCGCGTTGTCACTGCCCTATAATTATAACGGTCAGTCCCTGCACATTGGTGCCAGTATCGGGGTTACCTTATACCCGGGGAAAGATCAGCAGGCAGAAGATCTGTTGAAGCAAGCTGACACGGCAATGTATCAGGCTAAAACGCAAGGCCGTAAGTCTGTTGCATTTTTTAATTCGAAAATGCAGCGTAAGGCTGACAAGCGTTTACACATTCATAATTGTTTGCAAAGTGCCATTGAAAATAATGAACTGTTTTTGCATTACCAGCCTCAACACATGGTTCAGACAGGTGAAATCATCGGTGTTGAAGCCTTGGTACGCTGGCATCTGGGAGGCACGCAACTCATTTCACCGGCTGAGTTTATTCCTGTTGCTGAAGAAACGGATCTTATTATTGATATCGGCAGCTGGGTATTAAAGGCTGCTTGTGAGCAATTTATTGACTGGCAATCTCGCGGTATATGTGTTCCACAGATTTCGGTGAACGTGAGTACCAAGCAATTTCATGATCACAACTTTGTGGATATGGTTATGGGGATCCTGGATGATACCGGTATGGATCCTATGCAGCTAAACCTTGAGATCACCGAGTCTGTGGTGATTAAGCATGCGGATGATGCAATCCGTAAAATGACCGATCTTAAAAATATTGGCATTAGCTTTGCTGTTGATGATTTTGGTGCAGGTTATTCTTCACTGGGGTATTTAAAACGGTTACCGGCAAGTGAATTGAAAATTGATCGGTCATTTATTCAAGATATTCCTCATAATGTTTCGGATATGGCGATTGTTGAAGCTGTCTTGGCTATGGCCAAGCATATGGGCTTCAATGTAACGGCGGAAGGCGTGGAAAGTCGCCAGCAGTTGGAGTTTTTACAGCGTCAGCAGTGTAGTTTTTATCAGGGCTTTTATGCCAGTAAACCGCTAGCCAGTCAATATTTTGAACTCTATGTGAAACGTATGCAGTCATGTTGAGCTTCTTAAAGGGTTATTAAGGTTTAATAACCCTGTTCCTTCTTTTGTCTCTTATTAACATTTTTTAATTAAAGTGTTGGCGTAGTGAGATAAATCTTGCAAACTTAGCACACCTAGTCATTTATATACCTAATAAAAATTATTTATATATAACCAATAAAATAGATTAATTATCTGAACGTTTGAGCTTAATCTGCATATAACCATTAGCTGATCACAGTTACATAGCTATAGTTAACATCAGTGACATAGCTCTAGTTAACATCAGTGACATAGCTCTAGTTAACATCAGTGACATA
>JBLHPA010000119.1:0-8434 GCA_047628235.1 Moritella sp. | reverse complement strand
GCCATAGTGAATGAGTAGCCATAGCCCAGTGTAAGAGGATTTTGTGCAATATTTAAAGATCAAAAATGAAATTTTACTGCAAATCGAATCCGGTTCATTAACCGAAGGGCATAAGTTAATGTCGGAGCGCAAACTCGCAGAAGCCTTCAAAACTACGCGCGTCACGTTGCGCGAAGCGCTCTCTCTGCTGGAATCGGAAGGTAAAGTATATCGTGAAGATCGCCGCGGCTGGTTCATTTCTCCTGAGCCATTACGTTATGATCCCACTAATACCACTAATTTTCATAATTTAGCGATGGCTCAGCAACGCATACCCAAAACACAGCTGCTTAGCGCTGAAATCGTACCCGCGAATAAACAAACTGCTCAGTTATTAAATATTAAGCCGCAAACCGAGGTGATCCGCATCCACAGGATCCGCTATCTGGACGAGCGCCCAGTTGTACTGGTGACTAACTTTGTGTTACCTGAACGTTTCCCCAATTTACTCACACATGACCTGTCTGCTTCATTAACCGATATTTATCAAGAGCACTACGCGACGCTTTATCAACAAACCAATTACCGGATCCGTTCATCGTCACTGATTGCCGAAACAGCAACCGCATTGCGCGCGACCTCGGGCTGTGCGGCTATGTATATAGAGAGAGTTAATTATGACCAGCATGGTCAATTGCTCGATTGCGATCTGGAATATTGGCGGCATGATGCGGTCAGTATTGAAGCGCACGCACAGCGTCAATAAAACCAAAACAGAATGAGAAGAAAAACCACATTTAACGCACATTGTCATTGGCAACAAATGATGTAACATAGGTGTTAACACTTACTCATTTATGCATTAAATACTGCATATTAAGCACCGCAAAGGAATTCGCGTCATGGAATATCTTGAACAGTTATTAGCTCAGGCTCCTGAACTGGCTACAGTTTACGGGACTAAGATACTGTTAGCCTTAGTGATCTTCACCCTAGGTAAATACCTCGCCAACATTACCCGTAGCTTATCTGCGGCGTTAATGGAGAAACGCAAGATTGACCATACTGTCGTTTCCTTCGTCAGCAACATGGTGTGGTCAATTGTATTCGCTTTTACCATAGTAGCAACGCTGAGTCAGTTTGGGGTACAGACCGCCTCGCTGGTTGCCGTTATTGGTGCCGCAGGTTTAGCCATTGGTTTGGCCCTGCAAGGTTCACTGTCAAACTTCGCAGCTGGCGTGCTCATCGTGATCTTCCGTCCCTGCCGGATTGGGGATTACATTGAAGCGGCAGGCGTTGCCGGTACTGTCGATGAGATCACTATTTTTTCAACCCGTTTGATCACACCTGATAACAAGGTTATCATCGCGCCGAACTCAGCCATCATGGATGGTACCATTACCAACTATTCAGCCTTGGGTAAACGCCGTCTGGATCTCGTCATCGGCGTGTCTTACGATGCAGATATCAAACTGACTAAGCAAATACTGGCCCGTGTCGTTGCAGACAATACTTTTACCCTAAAAGACCCTGAGCCTATCATCGGTATTTTAGAACTCGCCGATTCATCAGTAAATTTTGCTGTACGCCCTTGGGTTAAGACCAGTGATTATTGGGGCGCTTACTTTGCTATGCAGGAAGAGTTGAAATTAGCACTGGATAACGCAGGTATCGGCATTCCCTACCCACAAGTGGATTTGCACGTACAGGGCAACCCAGCAACGGCAGTTAATCGTCTGATAGCACAATAGTAAGTAAACGTTGAATAGCTAACATTGAATAGACAGTATTGAATAGACAGCATAGCAAAAGGGAGCCTGTGGCTCCCTTTTATTTCTTGTTTCATCTATAAGATTAGCCCTTATGGTTACATATTACGCTGGTCAAACAGAGGGCCTTTAAAGCGATAACCACTGATATTGCTGTGCGTGGTATCGCCCATGATTTTGCTAAATTGCCGTTGATCTAACTTGATTAAATTAAAGTGATCACCTGCTTCAATGAATAACTCATCTTGTTCAAACAGTAATTCATCCACCAACATATCTAAACCATAAATCTGACCTAACGACGGGATCGCACCGGGTTCACAATCTTGGAATAAGCGGGATAATTCGTGTTCACCCACCAAATAGTACTGTTTTCCGGTTTGTAAATTGATCTGGTCAATGAGCACGTGCCGGTTTGCCGGTACCACGGCCATTAAATAATCACCGCCTAACTCGCGCAAAACCACGGCTTTCGCAACTTTAGCACTCGATACATGGGCCGATTCTGCAGAGCTAAACGACGTGTCGGTGTGACGATGTTTAACCAAATTAAAATCGATGTTATGACCCGCTAAAAACTGGCCAACTTTCACTGCCATACTCATATTAGCCTCCATGAAGAAAACTTGCCTACAACCAAAGTATGGAAGCTAAACCGCGCCTTGGCGAGTCAATCCAGCGATTATTTTTCCGCCACTTCGGTACAGTATTTACACCGCTTATAATTCATAAAGATAATGGCAATAATACCGTAACCAAGTGCCTGAATTAGCAGCTGAGTTTGAAAATGTGCCACCATCTCAAAATCTGCGCCCATCTGATTCAGCTGTAATAGCGCCTGGATTGCGGCCGTACTGGGAAATAACTGCGAAAAATACACGATGCCACTTGGTATCGCTGCCACCGGCCAGACAAAACCGCTGGCAAATAACAGTGGCATCGAGCTAAACAAGATCACCTGAGTGGCAGTTTCGGCCTGCCGATAAAGTTGTCCCAACGCGACCCCGAGGCACACGACGGCAAGGATGAAGGGTACCAGTATTTTCAGGATATCCACAGCGGCGGCAACGCGGTTGATGCCGTAGAGATCCAGTGCAAAACCGAAGTAATATAAACTGAACACCAAATACAGCACGAGGAAGACCAGACAACGTGCTAATAATACCAGTGTCGGTGATCGTGTCAGCCAGTAGCCTTGTTCTTGCATCCGTGAACGCTCATTTTGCGAACCACATAAGATGCCACTGACAATTAACAGGGTCTGTTGCAGGATCAGAATAAACACAGCCGGTACCACGTAGTTTAAATAGCCGTTCACCGGATTAAACACCGGCTGCAGGTTCAGTGCAGCCGGCCGCCACTCTTGCTCAGCCAAGCGAATGCTTTCTTTGTCAACGGCTAACCGGGCCACCTTGATCTGCGCCGACAAGGTGCCTCCCGCTTTCAAGATCCCAGAAGCAATGGTTGAGTAAGTCATGAAATAGCTGGCGTCGCCGCCAAGTGATAGGGTTACTGGTTTTTTCATCAATATATCACGGCGGAAATTTTCCGGAATAACAAATAAGCCTTTCACCTCTCCACGCATAATCAAACTTTCAGCTTCTGCTGAGGAGTCAACCAGCCCAACGATATTGGTATCAGGGCTGGCATTCACCATCCGGATCAATTCACGGCTTAAAGAACTGCGGTCATAATCGATAACCACAATTTCAACATCGCGCGTAACCTGATTCAGATACGGCAGAGGATAGATGATGGAATAAGCAATAATGCCACCAAACATCGTCAATAGAATGCTTTTGTCGCCAAAAATACTTTTTATTTCAAGTAATACAATTTCTAAAAATTTGTTCATATTACCCTTCAGCTGGTGGAGTCAGTGACTCAGATTTACGGTACCGATGGATCCGCAGCGTTGATAGTAGCAAGGTCAAAACAAACAAACCAAGGGCACCTAATTCCGGTAACAGGGTCACAAAACTTTGGCCGTAATTCACTTGCCCAATCTGCAATTGCATATAATGCGTGATGGGTAACATTTCGCGCCATATCTGCGCTAACTGCGGCATGCTTCCAGAAGGAAATGTAACGCCGACAAACGCAAACGCTGGCGCAGAATAAGCGGCCCCCATACTAATTGCCTGCGTTAAATTCATCGAGAAAGTAAAAATGAATAACCCCATCGCCTGGCCAGCCAGTACCGCGGCAAAAATAGCTAACAATAAATAATACCAGTCGCCGTGCATAGGCCAGCCAAGGTACCCGTAAAAAAAGCCCAGGAACAGCAAACCCTGTAATAAGGACAGCAAGGTATAAGGCAGTAACTTACCAATAATGGCACAAATAACCGAACCATTAGCCTGCGCAAACCATTGCTCCTTGGTATTGTATTTATACTCCATGCCAAACGCTAAGATGACAGAGATCACCACAAACACCTGCCATAGCGCGGGCACTGCTGCCGTCACTAAAAATGGCACGTAATTGGTCGAAATGTTATACAGCGGACTGACCTGGGTAGAGATAGGTACAATAGCGCCCTTCACCGAGGCAATGTTCCCCCCAGATGCTAAGGTTTTTACCGCATCCATCTGTGTGGTAAAAGTGGCAAAGGTTTTTGCCATGTTTGAAGCTACCAGTTTACCAATGAGTACATATTGGGCATTATAAAATGTAGTAACCTCTGGTGTTTTCGCCAAATAGGCACGCTTCTCAAAATTATGTGGTATGTGCACTAAACCATATACCTCACCACGCTGCATCAATTTCTTGCCCTCTTTCAAATTAACTAATTGAGTTGCGACAGACAGTGATGGATTAGCATTAATATACCGCACTAAACTACGCGATAACGAGCTATGGTCTTGATCGACCACAGCCACGGGCAGGTTACGGGGAATACCCTGAGAAAAAATGGCATAGAGGAGAAACATGCACGTTATCGGTATCCACGTCATCAGCGAACACTGCCATTTTGACGTGAATAACCGGCGATTTTCACGCTGCCATACAGCGTGGATCTGATGAATAAATGAATGCATAATGGGTTTCGTTTACCCTGCCGTATCAGCTGCTAGGGCGGCAAGTTCAACCACCACACTCATGCCAACACGCAGATCGGAGATCGCCGTAACGGGTCTCGCTTCAATTTCGAAAGTGCGCAGATCAAAACCTTTCGCGCTGTCGGTAGAGCGCCATGTGGCAAAATCGCCCATAACCGCAATGTGCGATACACGATATTGATAGGTTTTATTCCCTAACGCTGGAATGCGGGCGGTCATCAACGTGCCTTTTTTCAATCGGGGCAGCAGATCTTCGCGGATATTAAATACCGCCCAGCTATCTTTGATATCGACCACACTCACGACCGGGAATCCGGTGGGTGCCAGTTCGCCTTCTTTTAACAGAATTTGCACCACCTCGCCATCACGAATAGCATATTGCTTGGTATCTTTGGTATAGGCTTCAACTTCATCCACCGCACCCTGTGCCATTCTTTCTTGTTCAATGGCGGCTTGTTTGGTCTCTTTTCGGGCCCCTTCTTTGGCCATTTGATAACCTTGATAGGCCGCATTTTGCGTGTACTTCGACGCCTGCCATTGCGTATATGCCTCATCACGCTTCTGCTCTGGTACTACCCCATCGTTGAATAAGCTATCAATCCGCTGATAGGTCTTTTCCATCAGATTCGATGCAGCCTGGGCTTTTTTCCATTGGTCATTGGCCTGAATAATTTGCTGTTCACGACCACCGGTTTCAGCTTTCTTTCGCATCGCACTCGCGGCAGAACGACCTGCTTTTGCCTGTTCTAATTTTGCATCTAACTCGGGACTCGCCAAGGAAAAAATCAGTTGTCCCTGAGTAACAAATTCACCTTTTTTAACATCTACTGACGCAATACGGCCAGGGATTTTTGATGATATATTGTATTGTTCGGCTTCAATCTGGCCCTGTAACAATATGGCTTTTGGTTCATAAGCCTTATTAAATTCAAAAACTAACCAACCAATTAATGCTAAAAAGACAATAGCTAGCATGCCTGTTTTAAATTTGCTCATTTATTTAACCTCGATACCATTTATTTGTTGATAATCCATAAAGCTATTAATCTCACCGCTTACCGCTAACAGCTGCCCCAGTGACTTCACATAATTATAACTCGCTGAAAGTCGTTGCACCCGAATGCTGGTCGCAAACAATTGTGCATCGACCACATCCAGTGACGTTGATAATCCCTGACTAAATGCTTTTTTACGCAGTACCACGGTCTCTTCCGACAGAGACTGACTCGAGGCCAGTGAGTTATATTCTTCTAATGCCTGCGTCATTTCGGCATAGGTTTTCTCCACAAAAATAGTCAAATCTTGTTCCATTTGTGCACGTAAATAACTGACCTGACGGGCCTTGCTTTTTGCAGCAACAATCTCACTGGAGGTACCGCTTCGCTCTATAAGTGGAATGCGTATGCCAACCCCGACCATCCAATCTGGCAACAGATCTCCGGCTGCTGAATCATCACCATATAAGCTGTAATTACCGTATAACATCACTTCTGGCAGGTGTTTTGCCGATGCCATCGTCACCATGCCGTTGGCCTGATCTTTCTTCGCATTCAAGATCTGGATCGCCGGGTGACCCATTAAGGTTTTGCTTAAATAAGGTGAGACTGAAGATGCTGAGTTATTAACAAACAACGGAGTGGTCGGTAATACTGATTCCTGTTTTTTGAGCATTTTTGTCAAAGCTAACTTTGCGATTTCATCAGTCCGCAGTGACTTACGCGCTTCAATCTTAGCATTATCCAATGCCACCTGTGCCGAGAGGCGTTCAACTTTCGCGATTTGCCCTTGCTGCTCGAGTTTGATGGCATGTTCAAAGTGATCATTAAGTGCATCAACTGCATCTAACCGCGCCTGATAAACCTGCTCAGACAGCACCACGCCAAAATAATACTGCACCAGCTGATTAAAGGTGCTGCGCTCTGCCAGGTTATAGTTCCCTTCCGCTTCAGTGACCTGCGCTTCACGGATATCTTGCGCTGCCGTGATCCGGCCGCCCGTGTACACTGGCAGCACTGCATTTAATGATGCATGGCCAAAGTTATCATTAGTCAACGGCACACTAGTAGGAAATGGAACTCCTGGATGCAACATACCACCCAATTGGGCTAATGAACTAGTGTCCAATTCCACTGGTTTATCAAGATGAGTAAACGAGCCGGTAATGTCCACATTCGGCAGGTATAAGGATTTAGCCGCTTGCTGCATCGCTTCGGAATGCTTGACCTCTTCTTTCTTCGCCTGCAGTGCATCATTTTTCTGTGCCACCTGATACCAGGCCTGAGAGAAGTCGATATTAGCCGCCTGAACGTTAAGGCTCAACACCACAACAGAAATAAAGGTGCAAAATACTGTTTTCATGACAATTTCCTAAAAAATACAACGTGTATACCTAAACTACTTCAGATTGCTGACTCAGAGACTCGCTTGGGTATAACTTTATTCACCATAAAAACGGTGCTATTGAAACATTAAGGCTGATGATAAACCCAGTGATTACGCGATTATATTCCCATGTAATGTCATATTTGACCACCTTAATTATAGAGTAAATACTCCAATTTAAGTAAAGAAATCCACACCTAAAAACATTAATCAACCTCGGATAATACCGTAGAAAATAACCGTCGACTAATCTAGCCAGGTAAATTTACATAACTTTGCTATACGGCTAGAAAATAATATCGGCACCCACTTAAACCATTGTGATCGAGTGACGTCAGTCCTATCGAAATCAAGCTATTTACGCTTTTATGTGCATTACTGATGGAGTCTTATCGCTTAGATGAGTACAATATGCGCACGAAAACGCGCACGAAATAAATGAGAGAAAATCGATGCCTTGGATCCAATTAAAAATTAATGCTAATGAAGAAACAGCGGAGAAGATAGGTAACATGCTATCTGGCGCAGGCGCAAGTGCTGTTACGTTTATGGACTCGCAAGATACGCCAATATTTGAGCCACTACCGGGTGAAACAATACTCTGGGGCGATACGGATGTAACCGGCTTATTTGATGCCGATAAAGATATGCAGCCAATCCTCGCGTTCTTAGCCAAAACCAAGGTGCTGGGTCCGGATTTTCGTTATAAATTAGAACTGCTCGAAGATAAAGACTGGGAACGGGAATGGATGGAAAACTTCCACCCAATGCAGTTTGGCAAGCGCTTATGGATTTGCCCAAGCTGGCGTCCAGTGCCGGATGAAAATGCGGTTAATGTCATGCTTGATCCCGGTCTGGCATTCGGTACAGGCACGCACCCAACAACGGCACTTTGCTTAGAATGGTTAGATGGCCAAGATCTAACAGATAAAACGGTTGTCGATTTTGGCTGTGGCTCCGGCATTCTCGCCATTGCAGCATTAAAATTAGGTGCCAAACGAGTTATCGGTGTAGATATTGATCCCCAGGCGATTCTTGCCAGTCGCGATAATGCTGAGCGTAACGGCGTCGACGATAAAATTGAGCTCTACTTACCCGCCGATCAACCTGAAGGTATCAAGGCCGATATCGTCGTCGCTAACATCCTTGCCGCACCACTGCGGGAACTTTCGGGTCTGATTGTCAGCTTTCTAAAACCAGGCGGTAAAATTGCCTTATCCGGAATTTTAGATCATCAGGCAG
>JBLHPA010000118.1:0-8441 GCA_047628235.1 Moritella sp. | reverse complement strand
TGTAAGTTTGCGCGCCGTAACGGGTCAAAGCACAGTACCGCAGGTATTTATCGGTGGTCAGCACATTGGTGGCAGTGAAGAGCTAGACGCATACTTCGCTTAGTTATTTGTTCGGTTAATCGAGCGAGCAAACATTTAATGAAAAAGGAAGCAACTTGCTTCCTTTTTTGCTATCTGGCTTTTGATGTATAAAGATTGGAATTGCATGTGAAGGATGGAAAGAAGAAAGAAATGAACCGCAATGTCTGAAAGATACATGGGATGTAGTGAAATAAAGTGATATGCCCTAGGTGGAAACCTAGAGCATATCTGCTCACATAGTCAAACGTACGGTGATACAGAAGTAAAATGTGATTGAAGATAGTAGAGTCAAAGCAACAAGTTGTCACGCGAATAAATGTGATCAAGATCTCATATCTTATATTTCATATATACATATGAAATATTTATTTAACTATCCTCGCTCTTTCTGGTAATCCTTTTAGCTTGAATAACAACTATCACACTGAAAATTAAGACCTAGTCGCTCCCAATAATGCATTTGCTATACTTTACTCAAGGTGAGTCTTCGATATAAAATACACGTTCTGGATTTATATTATTGGGCGTTATGCTGAATATATAGGATGTTAATATGGACGATAAGCAATCAATTGTAATCTGCCTACAAGGTATCGGTATTGTTTTAAGCTTGGTTTTTATCAACGACATTTACAACGAACGCTGGTTTGATGTGGGGCTCATGCTTGTGTTTATTGCGGCTGTATTAATTGTTGTCAATAAGATCAACAAGATTAAATAAATCAGCTTCACTGACTCTCTGATTCAACAGCATTCATCAACACAACATTCATCTTGTAAGAAACCAATCACAGATTGCAATTTTTCAAACTCTGCGACACAGAAAAGTGTCCGGCCCTCACGACGTTGGGAAATGAGTCCCACTGAAGCCAAACTTGAAATAGGGTGTAAACCACATTTAAGAAAACGAGTGAACGGGTAAAAATCCACAATTTCAGCGTGATAAAACAACCTGAACATGTTAAAACATTATTATCAGTGTTGTTAATTTGTAAATTCAAAGGTGTGTTACTATGTCTGACTTTATCCATACAAGCCTCAACGAGTCTATTTTGACTCTTTCAATCTGTCGCCCCAGTGCGCGAAATGCAGTAAATCAAGACATGTACCTAGCGCTGGCGGAAGGTCTGGAAAAGGCGCAGCGCGAACCCGCCATTCATGTGGTTCTACTCAAGGGTGGAAAAGATATTTTCTGCGGTGGCAATGACATGCAGGATTTTGCCGCCATGTCGCAAGGACAACCCGATCAATACGGCGGACGTTTCATGAAAGCCTTGATCAACTGTGACACCCCCATCGTTGCCGCAGTAAATGGCGCAGCCATCGGTATCGGCGCAACACTGCTGCAGTATGTGGATTTTCTGTATGTATCCCCCACGGCACGTTTGCAGACTCCTTTTGTCGCGATGGGCCTGTGCCCTGAATTTGGTTCGAGCCAACGATTAGAACAGCAGCTTGGCGTTAGAAAAGCCCGGGCTATGCTACTGGCGGGTGATCCCCTATCAGCTCAGGAAGCCATCACGCTGGGCTTTGCCAATGAAATATGCAACGATCCGGATGCTGCCGCCATGAAGCGTGCAACAGGACTGGCAAGGTTAGCACCCAAGGCAATGCAAAACAGCAAAGCCATGCTGATGAGGGAATATCGTCAGCAATTATTGAAAATCGTAGACTATGAAAACCAGCAACTGATGTTCCTTATTACCCAACCCGAATCACAGGAAGCAGTATCCGCTTTTATGGAAAAACGCGCGCCAAATTTTAGCGAGAGTCATACCCAAGTTCCTTCAAAAGGCTAGCTTGGGTATAATGCATTCGGCAGAAAGCACAGGGAAGAGAGATCGAAACAACAGCGTAGGGTAAAATGGGGGGGGGTTGCAGGGCAATAACCACAATGATATACTTCCTCGTTAAATTACTTCGTATAATCCCAATGATATGGTTTGGGAGTTTCTACCAAGAACCTTAAAATCTTGATTATGAAGTCTGTAACTTTTTTACGTGCTGTTTTTTTACGTACCATTTAAAGGTAGAGACTCATGAACTATTTTAACTTACCCAAGATTGATCTACATTGTCACCTCGACGGCAGCGTCCGCCCACAAACCATCATCGACCTAGCTCGTCAGCAAAACCTGACACTGCCTAGTGAAAACATGGATGAAATCAAATCATTAATGATTGCACCTGAAAGCTGTCCAAATCTGGATGAGTATCTGAAACGGTTCGAATTACCGCTGTCGGTCATGCAGACTGCAGAGGCGATTGAACGTATCTCATTTGAAGTGTTTGAAGATGCAGCTAAAGAGAATGTCAAATACTTAGAAGTGCGTTTTGGTCCTCTACTCCACCTGCAACAGAGTCTCACTCTCGATCAAGTGATTGGCAGTGCAGTCAAAGGGATGAAGGAAGCTGAAAAGCAGTACGATATCAAAGGTAATTACATACTATCTCTGTTAAGACATATGCCTAAAGATACCATTAAAGGTGTTGTTGACGCAGGTGCAACATACCTCAACAACGGAGTGGTCGCATTCGATTTGGCCGGTGGCGAACTATCAGGCTTCTGCCACGAATTCGTACCCTATGCGCAATATGCTATAGAAAAAGGCTACCGAGTGACTATTCACGCTGGTGAGCAAGGTGATGGCCAAAACGTATATGATGCGGTCTCACTGCTGGGTGCCGAGCGGATCGGCCACGGCATTCATATTACAGGACACGCTGAAGCTTATGAGCTAGTTAAACACGCAGACGTTGCCCTGGAAACCTGCCCGAGCAGTAATATTCAAACCAAAGCAGTGAACGATCTCAGCAGCCATCCGATCAAAGCCTTTTATCAAGATAACGTGCCGATCACGATCAATACTGATAACCGCACGGTCTCCAACACCACCATGACCGATGAAGTGCGTAAAGTCATGGAAGAGTTTAACTTGAGCCGTGAAGATTATTTTAATATCTATAAGGTAAGTGTTGAGCACGCCTTCGCTAGCGAGTCAGTCAAACAGCACCTGCTGAAGTACGCTAAATAGAGCTATATCCTTGAAATCGCGAGATCAACAGCCGCTTTCGCGTGAATGCTTGTGGTATCGTATAAACGAACGCGGGTATCCTTCGGTTGCACAAGCAAAGCGATCTCGGTGCAGCCAAGTATGACCGCCTGAGCGCCCTGTTTACTTAATGCGTCAATAATGTCTAGATAGGCCTGGCGAGAATCTTCCACAATATTCCCCAAACACAACTCCTGATAAATAACATCGTGAACGATTTGGCGCTGACCTTCATCCCGCATCAGCTCATGCCACCGATCATACCTACTGTTTTCATACAAACCTCAGTTATTATTTGAATCTAAGTTCTAATTTAATAAAGCCATCATAACCCTGATTACGAGACTAAGATTGTACGTTTTTGCTTATTTATGAAATTGTTTATCAAAATGCCTCAGACAAACACCAAACAAGAATAATTCTCACTTGCATCTGAAATCAACTTATGTTCTTATCAAAGGTATAATCACCTCTGGAGAAACATGATGGTTGATAGCACTATTCCCCATAGCCTGATCGAAGGCACTGTTGTTGAACGAATTGACTGGACGAAAGGACTCTTCAGCCTGCGGATAAAGGCACCGATGAAGCCGTTTAAATCCGGTCAATTCACTAAATTGGCACTGCCCACAGCTGAGGGTGAATGGCCACGCAGGGCATATTCACTGGTGAACTCGCCGGACAATGAGATACTGGAATTTTTACTGGTGACCGTGCCCGATGGCAAATTATCTCCCAGTTTACACACATTGCAATCTGGCGACCCAATCTACGTGGGTGAAGAGCCCGCCGGATTTATGATACTGGATGAGATCCCTGAAACAGCTCAGGATCTGTGGATGTTATCGACTGGCACGGCGATCGGTCCTTTTCTGTCCATGCTTGCTGACCCTGCGATAAAGAACCGCTTTAATCGTCTGGTACTGGTACATGCGGTACGCAAAGAAGCGGACTTGGTCTACCAGGATCTGATCACCGATCTGCAGGCAAAATGTGGTGAACAACTGCACTACGTTCCCGTCGTCTCCCGAGAGACTGTGGCAGATACGCTGACAGGCAGGATCCCTGCATTACTTTCTTCAGGAGAATTATCCAGATTCAGCGGCGTTGAACTTGAGCCCCAAGGTAGCTTCTTTCTGCTCTGCGGTAACCCGAGTATGATTGTTGATACCCGCGAAACCTTGCAAAGGATGAGCTATAAAAAACACCTGAGCCGTATGCCAGGACATTTCATTTCAGAAAATTACTGGTAGCAGCCTGGAAGATATCCCCTCTGTGGCGCTTCCGGCACATTTTAAATGCCCTTTTATTTGGCCAAACAGTAGTGATATCACTTATAAATAACAACTGATTAATAATAGTAATCAGGACGATTTTCTTTGGAAATAGCGGCTTAGGGTTAAGGGGCAATGTGAGTAAAACGGATGGCCTGCTTTCTCACTCCTTTAATCCCAGATAACACCCCTATATCAGTACACGATTCAATATCACCTTGATAATAATAGGGTTCAATCTTGCCTTTATAATTATCCGGCAGTGCAAAATACAATTCTACCGTCTTGTTATACCATTGCTGCGCGCTCAAATAGCCCACCAGCGCATGCTCAAACTGGTGATACGCATTACCCCAGTGAAACGCCTTAGTGCCGTTCAGGTCTAATCCTACCCCACCATATTGATGGTCAACCCATGCATCCATATAGGCGGTTTGCGTGTAATAGAGTTTATTAGCGGTGGAACCATCGAGTAAATTAACAGTCATGGCAGCCTGATCTAGTTCTGCCCATTGCCAGGATGAGATAGAATAATTGTAACGGCCGCTTTTCCAAGTTGGCACCGCTTTAAGACTCTGCCATTGACTAAACAACGGCCTAGAAATAAAGGCTTGAATCTGCTCTGTCGGGATCGAGTAGCTCGCCCTCTCTAGGGTGGTTCTCATACCCTGTTCGCCTATCTTCTGCCACTCGTTCTGCTCAAAATAGCGACCGACCAGATAGGTCATCCAGAATGCCTTTACGGTATGCCCGTAATCATTGTGATTGGCATCCGGCATCATCATCGCTTTATGGTGAACAGCACCGTAGAAGCGTTGCTCGTTTTCAGCGTAGTATTGCTTAACCATCTGCTCAGTAAGCCAGTAGAGATCATCCCGCCATTTTTGCCGCACCGGTTCAGGCATCAATGGCGTTAACAACAGCATATAACCGTTAATTTGGTCAAGTTGTGCCACCAGTTCACGCTGCTTATGACTCTGCCCATCACCGTCCTTTATCACCCAAAGCAGATCATTACTCACGGCATTTTTATAATGTTCAAAGATGAACGCCTGTTGCTCAATTAATGCCTGTTCAACCACAGGATCTCGGGTGAGATAATAATAGAACGCCAGACCGACAATGGCATACGCCTGATCCTGTGCGGTGCGTTGCTGCCATGCAAGCCCCGGTTTACCTTCCTTAATAAAACTAACAAAGCCGCCGTTTTTCTGATCCCTCAGGTTAGCCAATAGATAATCAACCCCCTCTTTTGCCAGCTTAAAAGCCGCCTCATTACCAGTTAGATGGTAAAGCACCCCGTAACCATATATCTGGCGTGATTTCATCCGGGTATAGTCACGGTCAAAGTGAGGACTTATCCAGCCTTGGTTTAACTCGACACAAGGTCGATTTATATCGAGCAGGCTCCCATCGTCGCAGCGAAAAGTGGGGAAGTTACCCTGCGGCGACCCCTGCGCGCTATCCATCATCCAATAAGGTTGCAATCCTTGTGTTACATGGTTTAACCAGTTCTCACCCGATGGCAACGGCACCAAACTTGTCGATGCCGCGAAAGAACTCGTCGAACACAAAACCGTGAATAAAAAAGCACTCATTTTTGGGTGCTTAAATTTAGCTGGGAGGCGATTTAGCAGTGACATATACAACCTTAAGTCAATGTATTACATGAATAAGGTGAGTATATCTAATTTAGCGCTATACATAA
Organism: Moritella sp.; assembly: GCA_047628235.1. GTDB lineage: Bacteria > Pseudomonadota > Gammaproteobacteria > Enterobacterales > Moritellaceae > Moritella. The sequence continues at coordinate 2,325 of JBLHPA010000118.1, read as the reverse complement.
TGTCGGTTGGTTCACAGAGCCAAATCACGTAATGTCACAACAAATATTTCATTAACACCGAAATGCAAAAGCACAACCATAGGCATAAACTATCATTATTAAACATTCAATCGATTGTAACTATCTATATTAATATTACATAATCACCTCATCAAGGCGAAGTAACCCTTCGCCGCCAGACATAAATGTCTACCAAATTAAGTAATGAGGAATAAATAATGAAAATAATAAATGTTGATGTTGCAATTATTGGTGGTGGAACAGCCGGACTGGGTGCCTATCGTGCAGCTAAAGGTCATACCGACAATGTGGTCATCATTGAAGGCGGCCCTTACGGTACTACCTGTGCCCGCGTCGGTTGCATGCCATCAAAGTTACTTATTGCTGCTGCAGAAAGTGTCCATCATATCAAAAAAGCACCCGCGTTTGGTGTGCATCCGCAAGGTGAAACCTTAATTAATGGCGTTGAAGTCATGGACAGAATAAAACGGGAACGGGATCGTTTCGTCGGCTTTGTTCTCGAAGGTGTCGATGAAATACCTGAGCAGGACAAAGTATCAGGCTATGCCAAATTCATTGATAACAATACCCTGATGGTGGATGAACATACCCAGATAACGGCAAAACGCATTGTTATTGCCACTGGTTCTCGCCCGGCTTATCCCGGTGTCTGGAATGAATTAGGTGACCGTTTGATCATCAATGATGATGTATTTGAATGGCAGGATTTACCTGAATCTATCGCTGTGTTTGGGCCTGGTGTGATCGGTTTAGAACTGGGTCAATCGTTGAAACGTCTTGGTGTCGAAGTGATCATGTTTGGCTTAGGGGGCCAGGTAGGGCCGTTAACCGATCCAACCGTGATGGCGTATGCCAATAAATCATTTAATGAAGAATTTTACCTCGATGCCGACGTAAAGATAGAAAGCATGAAACGCCAGGGTGACAAAGTCGTGATCCAATATTTGGATGCTGGACTGCAACTAAAAACCGTCACCGTAGATTATGTGTTAGCCGCAACAGGACGCCGCCCTAACGTTGATAACATTGGTTTAGAAAATACCAACCTCGAACGCGATGAGCGTGGAGTCCCGACTGCTGATTATTACACGATGCAGACATCGGTTAGCAATATCTTTATCTCGGGAGATGCCAGCAATCAGATCCCATTACTGCATGAGGCAGCCGATCAAGCGCGCATAGCTGGTGACAATGCAGGACGCTTCCCTGAAATTAGAGCGGGCTTACGCCGTTCAGTGATCTCTGCCGTATTTACCGATCCGCAAATTGCCATGGTGGGAGAAACCTACAAGCAGATCACGCAGCGACTTGGTACCTGCGGCTGTTTTGAAACAGGTATGGTATCGTTTGAAAATCAAGGTCGTTCGCGGGTAATGCTGCGCAACAAAGGATTGCTGCACGTCTATGCCGAGCATGGCACCGGGCTTTTCTTGGGCGCTGAGATGATAGGTCCGGACGCAGAGCATTTAGCGCACCTGTTAGCTTGGGCACATCAACAAAAAATGACTGTATCAGAAATGCTAGATATGCCCTTCTATCACCCCGTGATTGAAGAAGGTGTCAGAACTGCATTACGCGATCTGAATGCTAAGTTACATTTAGGGCCAACAATGATCAAACATTGTCTGGATTGCGGCCCTGGCTGCTAGCTACTTATCACCCTGGCCAGAAACCAAACTGGCCCGGTAGCGTATCGTCGCTTTTAGTGTATTGCGTACAGCGCTTGATGCGAGTTCACTATATTGCTCTACATAGTTAATCATGCGCTGAATTTGTTGATCAAGTTCGGCAATCGCTAATTCTGTATCTTGTTTTTCAATATATTCCATGCTTTCTATACTTTCCTTTTGGTTGCCTATTACTTTGATAAAAAATAATTTTTATTTTTACAATCGTATTCTAATCAAATAAATACATAAAATAGCAAAACATGCAAAACGGCGATCAGAGATGTCTTTACTGATGAGATTGATGGTCGTCCCGCTTTATTTAGATACTATTTATTTGATTTGATATAGTTAGTTATACCCGACATAACAGTGTCAACGTAGATCTTTTTGAACTGTTCAGGTGTCCCAGAATCCGTTGAAAAGCACAAACGCATGACAGAACTAAACTGAAGACTCATTAACAAAATAAATTGCTTTAACTGTACTTTATCTTTCGGGGTAGCAACGTTAAGCACTTGTCGATAAATTTTGTCAGCTTTAATAGCGCTATCAAGCGTGGCAAGGTTAATCAGTTCAATATCAACCGACTCAAACCAAATCTGCCGTAATGCCGATTCGTTTTTATGCAATAAAT
>JBLHPA010000117.1:0-8560 GCA_047628235.1 Moritella sp. | reverse complement strand
GGTAACTTTGAAGAACGTTATCTAGATGTACCAGCGGAAGCCCTTATCTACACAATGAAGGACAACCAAAAGTATTTCCCAATGCTAAGTAAAGACGGCGAACTGCTCCCTAAATTTATCTTTGTTTCAAACATCATCAGTAAAGATGTGAGACAAGTAATTGAAGGTAACGAAAAAGTAGTACGCCCTCGCCTAGCCGATGCTGAATTCTTCTTTAATACAGATAAGAAACGCACGTTAGCAAGTCGCCTTGCCGATCTAGAAAGTGTTTTATTCCAAAAACAACTCGGTACATTAAAAGAGAAGTCACTACGTATTGCTGATTTAGCGGCTGCTATTGCCGGTAAAATCTCAGCAAATACAGAGTACGCACAACGCGCAGGTCTATTAGCTAAAGCTGACTTAATGTCAGACATGGTGGTAGAATTCCCTGACGTTCAAGGTGTGATGGGCATGCACTATGCACGTAACGACGGTGAAGCAGAAGAAGTTGCAATCGCACTTAACGAGCAATACATGCCTCGTTATGCGGGTGACCGTTTACCTGAATCATTGGTAGCTTGCTCAGTAGCACTTGCTGACAAACTTGATACCCTAGTTGGTATCTTCGGTATTGGCCAAATCCCTAAAGGTGATAAAGACCCATTTGCACTGCGTCGTGCTGCGATTGGTACCCTGCGTATCATTATCGAAAAAGACTTACCGCTAGATCTTGTTGATTTAGTTGATACTGCGAAAGCACTATTCGGTGACAAACTATCAAACCAAAACGTATCAACGGATGTTGTTGCATTTGTACTTGGTCGTTTCCCTGCATGGTACAGAGATGCAGGTATCAGTGTTGATGTGATCCAAGCAGTTCTTGCTCGTCACCCAACTAAACCAGCTGATTTTGATAAGCGTGTTAAGGCTGTTAATCACTTCCGTGGTTTAGATGCTTCAGCAACATTAGCTGCAGCAAACAAACGTGTTGGTAATATCCTGGCTAAATTTGAAGGTGAACTAAATACAGCTGTTGATGTAACTCTTCTTCAAGAAGATGCTGAAAAAGCATTAGCCTCTGCGGTTGACGCTAAAGTTGAATTATTGGCACCATTATTTGCTGCCGGTGATTACCAGCAAGCATTAACAGAGTTATCCGAACTACGTGATGTTGTAGATATATTCTTCGACAATGTGATGGTAATGGCTGATGATGAAGCGCTAAAAATTAACCGCTTAACCTTGCTTAATACATTACGAAATCAGTTCCTGAATGTGGCTGATATTTCTGTATTACAGAAATAATTTGTAACAAAGCTGCATAACTAAAAAAGCCAGCTTCACGCTGGCTTTTTTATGTTCCACGTGGAACATCATCTCAACGCTATCTATAGCAATGAGTAAAATGACTAGCGTACTTGTTTCAACTTTCCTTTTATCCCCGCAGAATAGCGCCATACATGATCAAAAATCTTCATTAAATCTGGATTTCCTTGCGTAGAAAGTGAAATAGCATGGTAACGATTTTCCTGAGCCTTAATAGATCTAACCTGCTCTGCCAAATAGCTGGGTAACTTCTGGGCAATAAAATCCGAGATGATGAGCGTATCTGCATTTTGATATTGCTTAGACTGCATTAACTCCAGTGACTTCTCAATAACAGGCTGCAGATCTGTCCCGCCCCTGAAGCTGGAAGATAAAAAAGTCAACATCGTTGCCAGGCTAGTATTCTCTGTTACCGGAAAAGTGATAACTTCATTGGAAAACATCATCAAAAAACACTGCCTTTTTTGTTCAAAGGCGACTTGCAATAATGCATAACAGATAGATTTTGCAGTCAATTCAGGAAAGCCCTGCATTGATGTAGAACTGTCTACACAGATAATAAAAGGCCCTCCCATTTGCTCACTGTCATCTGCTATATCATGGTATTTTGTTATTTTTTTATATTGTTGTAATACGCCCTGATATTGATAGGCAAGCAGGTGCCGCTCTATATATCGCTTGTAAAAAATAATTTCGAGTTCTGGAAACGTCAGATTGATAACTTCGGTCTGCAGCATTCTTGAAACCTCATCACTGTAGGTAACACCTTGCATATCATCAGGAATATCATCTTGATAGGTATTATCCAGTACCCAAGTCTCATAACTATTCGGGGTTTCTTCTGGGGTTATATTGTTCAGAGCCATTCGACCCAGTTGCTCAGCTATAAGCTTGAGTTGGCTATTCTTACGTAAATTAGTCGCATAACGACGTAATAGCTTACTATCTAAATGGGTTAACTTACCCTTGGCAAGATCCCATAAACGTTCACCGTTACACAGCAGGTCACTGTCGACAACCTCTTCTAGTTGGCTGATAGTATCCTCCCGCTCAGCAAGTTCAGCAAGTAGCTGTGACCGTTTTTTCTCAATCAGCTCACTCTGTTCCTGGAACATAACCAATTCTATAGCCTGTTGCCAGCTATCCAAAAAAACCGCAAAAAACACTTCATCCGGCATACTTCTATTTTGTTGATAAATGGTGATACCCGAGGCATAAAACAACGCATTGTTTTTTATTTTAGCTAGAATACCGTCCACTTTTTGCCGAAAACTAGCAGGACTAAGTAACCTAGCCGTGTCACAAAGGTGAAGCTCATTACGCAATTCATCAGATAAAGGCATATCAGCAAGCAAGGTCAGTACCTGTGATTTCCAATCATTGATATAAGATCGTTTGATATCACTGGCGACTCTGTTACTGGCGTTAATATCAAGCAAGGCATTATCGACCAACTGCTTGGCCGATTGTCCGAAACCCGACTGCAAAAAAGAATGAGACATGTGCTTTAGCCTTGCCCGAATAAGCGAGCAATCGCAGCGAGGCGAGCTGAAAGTGAGGATTTTTGCAGTATCAGGTTATTTAATTCCAATGATAATGAGCCCAAACTTGACGCTACATCATTCATGAAATCTGCACTGACAAAAATATTTCTATTTGTTAAACTAAATTCTCGCTGATTTTTTTTCAATTTATCCGCAATAAGTTTAATCTCGTCATCAATAAGATTAAGTGGGTGCAACCAATTTTCACCTATATTAAGCGCTACATCCGACATAATAACCGCGGCAGGAATACTCTTATTAGCAAAATTTTGGATCTGTAAATGCTGATTCGCATCGACTGAAAAATTTAACCACACGTCTTTACGGTGATTATTAACATAACCTTTAACTAGGCAGGAACCGGTTTTTATTTGTTTTTTGAAATCATCGAATCCTACATGAACCCACTTAGCGGTCTCTTTTGATCCCTGCTCCAGCACGTCATAATCGCCCAATAATGCAATTTTACACAACCCTGGAATACCATTAAGCGTCGAGGTATGGACGTATTCGCTATCTAGTTTGTAACGTATTTTAGTCAGGAGTAATTCTGAGGTTAGTCGTGTGGCAAAACGATTGATGAACTCTTCCTCCAACTTAACCAATTGCGTCTTAATACCGATTAATTCAGCATTCACCTCATCTTGATCACAGAAGCGTTTACTGGCAAAACTATGGGTAGCTTCAATAATTGCGCTTCGAGATTCCAGATCATGCCAGATACAATCTTTCAAAATAAACAGATCAGTTTCATTAATTTCAATACGATCATTAAAATATGCGCAGGCCTGTAATAAGCGCAAGGATTTTTTCCAGCGTCTATCCGACACATAAACAGGATGTTTAATTAACTCACCCACCGTATTTTTCTGTTCAAGAAATAATTTCAGTTCATAGATGATTTCAAAACAATGTTCACTAAGATGCACGGCATTAATTTCGCTCTGCCAGAGTTCAAACTCATCATTGGTGATTTTTTTAACTTTTTGCGCCGCTTTACGTAACGGCTTTTGAATTAACATGGCTTTAAAGTTGCGTTTATCCTGGATCGGTTCGAGGTACAGCCGCAGCAACATCCGATCATAAAGCGCTTCTAAGCCAGAGTCAGCACTAGGAAGTTCATTAGATGCAGAAACAATGACACGCATCGGCACCTTCTGGTGTTCGATGCCATTATGAAAAGTACGCTCATTAATTACAGTTAAAAGGGTATTTAATATAGCCGGCCCTGCTTTCCATATCTCATCGAGAAAGACAACTTCCGCCTCGGGTAAATAACCCTTTGTAAGCCTTACATACTTACCTTCATCTTTCAGTGCTTTGATTGACAGGGGACCAAAAATTTCTTCCGGTGTGGAAAAACGTGTCATCAAATATTCAAAATAACTTTCATCTTCAAATATTTTTATCATACGCTTAGCAATTAAGCTTTTTGCGATACCGGGAGGCCCGAGTAAAAAGACACTCTCACCACTTAATGCAGCCAATAAACATAATCTAATAGCATCTCTGCGCTCATATATACCATAAGATAAATGGTCAATTAACGTTTCAATCCGTTCTGATACCAAGTTTTTTTGCATGTCCATACAACTCTTTTTGACCTTGTCATGGCCATTACTTTTAACATTGAAACATTACCTTACCCTATCTTAAGCTGACAATATACCTATCACCATTCAAAATGCTATCTCAGTAAGTCTGTATCTTATTTCCTCGTATGTTCCACGTGAAACATTAGTTCGATTAACGACGAAGGATATGTTGATATTGCATATACCCATGACCAATCAGATATAATATAAGTAGCCGTTGTCTCGTATATTTTATGCCTGTAAATAAATAATAGTAACAAGCGATACCACTGTCGACAATAGCGCTCAGTTCCGTTATGTTTATAACTTACTCTTTTAATTATACAAGAAGTGCAGATATGGAATTCTCATTGTTTGGTCAAAGATTTACTCAGTTCTCCGGAATAACGCAATTAATGCATGACCTAAATGAAGGCATCCGCAGCGGTGACGATGTTATTATGTTAGGCGGCGGTAATCCGGCCCAGATCCCAGCAATGATCGAGCGCTTTAATAGTGAGGCACAGCAGTTACTGCACAGTGGCGGTTTAGTCGCAGCTATGTCCAATTACGACGGGCCTCAGGGCAAAAATTGTTTTACATCTGCGCTGGCAACATTACTTAATAAAACCTATGGCTGGACGTTAACCGAAAAAAACATAGCCCTTACCAATGGCAGCCAGAATGCATTCTTTTACCTGTTTAATTTATTTGCTGGGCAATTTTCTGAGGATAAACACAAGAAAGTATTATTCCCCCTAGCCCCGGAATACATTGGTTACACAGATACCGCGCTCAGTGATAATTTCTTTGAAACAGTAAAGCCGATCATTGAGTTACTCGATGACGGTTTATTCAAATATCATGTCGACTTTGATAACTTACATATAACAAAAGAAATAGGTCTAATTTGTGTGTCACGTCCTACTAACCCAACCGGTAACGTACTCACAGACGAAGAGATGAGACGCTTGGATGCACTGGCAAAAAAACACAACGTCCCCCTGCTTATTGATAATGCTTACGGCACCCCTTTCCCAAATATTATCTTTGAACCTGTAGATCCTATATATAACGATAATACGATTCTGTGTATGAGCTTATCAAAACTTGGCTTACCAGGTACCCGCTGCGGAATTGTCATTGGTAATGAAGATGTCATATCTGCAATCTCGAACCTGAGCGGTATCATTAATTTAGCACCTGGTAGCTTGGGCCCTATGCTGGCTCAAAGTTTGGTAGAGACGGGCGATATAATTAGCTTAAGCGAAAATGTCATTAAGCCTTATTATTATAAAAAGGCGCAACAGGCTGTAGATTGGTTACAACAACAAATTACCGATCCACGCTTTCGAATTCATAAACCTGAAGGTGCCATTTTCCTATGGTTATGGTTTAAAGACCTGCCGATCACCAGTCAGGAGTTGTACGAACGGTTAAAAAAACGTGGGGTGTTAATTGTGTCCGGCCATCATTTCTACCCTGGATTAACTGAAGACTGGCGTCATACCCATGAATGTATTCGCATGAACTATTCACAGTCTGACGATGACGTACAACGCGGTATTATTATTATTGCTGAAGAAGTGCAGAAAGCTTATTCAACTATGGCAACAACGTTATAAATTAGCGGGACAGCATACATATACTATTTTTAAACCTAAAAAAGGAGCCATTAGGCTCCTTTTATCATAAATACACATTTATCTAGCGATTATTAGAAATCTAAATTAGCCACTTTCAATGCATTTTCTTCAATAAATTCACGACGTGGTTCAACATGATCACCCATTAATGTAGTGAATAGTTGATCCGCCGCCACAGCATCTTCAATCCGCACCTGTAACATGCGACGCGTGCCAGGATCCATGGTTGTCTCCCATAATTGACTTGGGTTCATTTCTCCCAGACCTTTATAGCGCTGAATATAACTGCCGCGTTTTGACTCGTTCATTAACCAGTTAACGGCTTCAACAAAGGAAGTAACTTCACGTGTTTTTTCACCACGTTTAATATAAGCCCCCTCTTCAAGCAGAGTCGCAATACCTAAACCAGTAAGCGTGGCATACTCTTTCGAGCTAAAGAATGCCGGGCTAAAGGCATAATCTGTATCCAAGCCATGCTGACGCACAGAGAATATAGGGTGATAAAGCTGAGTGTCTTCTTCTTGCGCAATACGCACCGAATACAAGGTACCGGTGACTTCTTTCGCCGCAATACTCGCAACGAGTATGTCAGACCAAGCCTGGATCTTAGATTCATCAGTTAACATATCAGCCGTTAACTGTTCTAAATATATCATTTCGTTGGTGAAAACTGTCGGTAGACTACGATCGAGCTTAGCCATCAAACTTTCAATTATGCGATAACCATTAACTAGCGTTTCTAATCCCGCGCCTTGAATTGCAGGTGCATCCAGGTTAACGAATAAACCGGCACCATCTAACGCAATTGTTGTTAAATATTGAGTCAGATCCGCATCATCTTTGAGATAACGCTCTTGTTTACCTTTTTTCATTTTGTATAGCGGTGGTTGCGCAATATAGATATAACCACGCTCAATCAATTCTGGCATTTGACGGAAGAAGAATGTCAGTAACAGGGTTCTAATGTGTGAACCATCCACGTCGGCATCGGTCATGATAATGATCTGATGATAGCGAGTTTTATCCGGATTATATTCATCGCGGCCAATACCACAGCCCATGGCAGTGATCAGTGTTGCGACTTCCTGCGAAGATAACATCTTATCAAAACGTGCTTTTTCTACATTTAAGATCTTACCTTTAAGCGGAAGGATGGCCTGGTTTTTACGGTTACGTCCCTGCTTGGCTGAACCGCCGGCAGAGTCCCCTTCCACAATATAGAGTTCAGAGAGTGCCGGATCTTTTTCCTGACAGTCTGCGAGCTTACCGGGTAATCCAGCTAAATCCAAAGCGCCTTTACGGCGGGTCATATCACGAGCTTTACGTGCAGCTTCTCGTGCACGTGATGCATCAATGATCTTAGTCACCACCGTAGCGGCTTCTTTTGGATTTTCTAACAAGTATTCTGCTAGTTTTTCACCCATACATTGTTCAACCGCGGCTTTAACTTCCGAAGAAACTAACTTATCTTTAGTCTGAGATGAAAATTTAGGATCAGGTACTTTCACTGAGATAACGGCAGTTAGACCTTCACGGGCATCATCACCTGTTGCCGTAGAACTCTTGGCTTTTTTCAAAAAGCCTTCTTTTTCCATATAGTTATTCAGGGTACGAGTTAATGCACCACGGAAACCTGCGAGGTGAGTACCGCCATCTTTTTGCGGAATATTATTGGTAAAGCAATATACACCTTCCTGGAAACCATCATTCCACTGCATCGCAACTTCGACGGTTATCCCGTCGTCACGTTCTGTTGAGAAGTAGAACGAGTCTTTATTGATGAGGGTTTTGTTTACATTTAAATAATCAACAAATGCTTTAATGCCACCCTCGTAAACGAAATGATCAGATTTACCATCTTCACGTTCATCAATTAATTTAATTGATACACCCGAGTTTAAGAACGACAGTTCACGTAATCGTTTGGCTAATATATCATAATGATAAAGCGTGTTAGTGAATGTTTCGCCACTTGGCCAAAAACGTAATTCAGTACCCGTTGCATCTGCATCACCAATTTCAGCGATTGGCGCTTCTGGTACACCATGACGATAAATTTGATGATAAATTTTGCCGTTACGCTTAACTGTTAGCTCAAGTTTTTCAGATAACGCATTTACAACCGAAACACCTACACCGTGTAAGCCACCTGAAACTTTATAAGAGTTGTCATCAAATTTACCACCGGCATGTAATACCGTTAGGATAACTTCTGCAGCTGAAACCCCTTCCTCTTCGTGAAGATCAACTGGAATACCACGGCCGTCATCGCTTACCGATACCGAACCATCATCATGAATCTTCACCACAACATCGCTACAATGGCCAGCTAATGCTTCATCAATGGAATTATCCACGACTTCAAATACCATATGATGCAAACCTGAACCATCATCAGTATCACCAATATACATACCGGGGCGCTTACGTACCGCGTCCAAGCCTTTCAGTACTTTAATATTTGAAGAGTCGTAATTATTTTCAGACA
>JBLHPA010000116.1:0-8575 GCA_047628235.1 Moritella sp. | reverse complement strand
CAAAAACTTGATATTTACGCGAATGAAGTATTCAAGAATGCCTTAATCGCCCGCGGCGAAGTCTGTGGTATCGCTTCTGAAGAAGAAGATCATTACGTATTTTTCGATAATCAGAATAGTCGAAATGCCAGTTATGTTGTATTAATGGACCCGCTAGATGGTTCTTCAAACATTGATGTAAATGTGTCGGTTGGTACTATCTTCTCTATTTATCGTCGTGTTTCACCTGTTGGTGGCCCGGTTGAAATGGAAGATTTCTTACAGGTAGGTCGTAAACAGGTTGCCGCCGGTTATGTTGTTTATGGCTCTTCAACCATGTTGGTGTTCACCACAGGTAATGGTGTGCATGGCTTTACTTATGATCCATCGATTGGTGTATTCTGTTTATCCCATGAATCACTGACATTTCCTAAAACTGGGAGAATTTACTCGATTAACGAAGGTAACTACATCAAGTTCCCAGTTGGCGTAAAAAAATACATTAAATATTGCCAAGCTGAAGATGACGATACAAAACGCCCCTATACTTCTCGTTATATCGGCTCACTCGTATCAGATTTTCATCGTAATCTACTTAAAGGTGGTATTTACATCTATCCACAAACTGCGCAGGCACCAAATGGTAAATTACGTTTATTGTATGAATGTAATCCAATGGCGTTTCTTGCAGAACAGGCCGGAGGCCTAGCAACGAATGGTTATGATGCGATCTTAGATGTTAAACCAACAGAACTACACCAACGTGTGCCTTTCTTTACGGGTTCAATCGATATGATGGAAACCGCTCACCAGTTCATGACTGAGTATAAAGAAGCGTAATTATTCGCTCAAGTAAAACTTGTTTGACGATTAGAAAGCCATTTCTTAACCGGGAATGGCTTTGTTGATCCAGCCCCTTGCATAAATCCCAACCATCTACACAATCAAACGTGACATTCATTAATTTTTTGTCATTTTCGTAGCAAAATTATTAACTCCAATTATTGATCACTATCACATAATAGAAAACTAATTTTGACAGCGTCATAATCAGAATAAGTACTCTATATAGCTAAAAAATCGTCTTCCCCCTATGAGGATAAACAAAATAAACCATTAAATTTCAATGAATTAAAAATACATACAACACGACAGCATGTCACCCGCATCAGACCTCAATCATTAAATATCAACATCACAACCTGTGTTATTTGCTAATTACAAAGTATTAACATTGTTTGTTCATCTGGTTATACTGTTTCGCAACTGGTCAGATTAGAAGCCTGCAGATTTGCAAATGGACTATTGATGTTCTGTAGGATTCGACCAACTTTCATAAATTAATGTAAACTTATTAAACTTGAGTATATAAATATGTCAAAATTAAAAAAAACAACCCTTGCTACTGCACTTCTGCTGGTAACAGCTCAGTCTTCTGCTGCAGGTTTTCAGGTAAGTGAGCATTCTGCATCTGGTCTAGGACGAGCATTTTCAGGTGAAGCAGCGGTTGCAGATAACGCTTCAGTACTTGCCCGAAATCCAGCAGCAATGTCTCGATTTAAGAAAGCTGAAATTTCAATTGTAGGTTCTTATGTTGCGCCAAATGTGGATATTATAGGAACTCAAGATGGATCCGCTGTTGGTGGAAATAATCCTAGTCGCCTTAATAATGACGATATTGCCCCTGGAGCCGCTATTCCAGCGGCCTATTTCATCCTGCCACTCAACGAAAACGTTGCTGTAGGTTTGGCAATGTTTTCAAGCTATGGGGTGACTACTGAATATGCGGATAATTATGCAGCGGGCACCCTCGGCGGCACAACAGAATTGGTCACTTTTAATATCAATCCAAACATCTCATTTAAGGTTAGTGACCAACTTAGCTTAGGTCTTGGGGTGAGTGCGGTATACGGGACGGCTAGCCTTGAACGTAATTACGGTGATCTAAATCCTCCAACTCCTGGGACTGCTGTATTTACCTTAGAGGGAGATGATTGGGGTTTGGGTTGGAATGCGGGTGTATTGTTTGAATTAAATGACAATAACCGCTTTGCGCTAGCCTATCGTTCACAGGTAGATATCGAATTTTCAGGTAGCTTCAAAGGTTCCGACTCAAGGCAACAACAAGTGGATACTGATAGTGCTTCTTTAGACCTGCCTCTCGCGGCAACAGCTGAATTCTCTGCTTACCACAAATTATCTAACGCATTTGCTGTTTCATACGGCGTAGTTTGGACTCAGTGGAGTAAGTATGAAAAATTAGCTGCACAAAGCGCCGAATGTACTAATAATTTATGTTTTGAAAAAATAGAACATTTCGATGACAATTTACGTTACGCCATTGGTGCTGAGTACACTATTGACAGCCTCGTTCTACGTGCTGGTATCGCATACGACCAGGCCGCTGGTGAAACCACATTGAACATTCCAGAAACAGACCGTCGCTGGTATACAGCAGGGGCTAGCTACAATGTAAGCTCTAACTTCTCTGTCGACGTTGGTCTTGCTTATGTTGCTTCTGATGATGTTGAGTTCACAGAAACAGATAAAGCCGGACAAACGTATGGCTTTAAATCAGAAGGTGATGCGATCATCGCCTCTGCACAAGCAAACTACCGCTTTTAATAATACAGTTTCGAGTAACACTATTTCCAATACTAGCGAAACAAGTTAACTGAAAAATAGCGCCTTAGGCGCTATTTTTTTACGATCGTTTTAAACCTCATTCTCTACCCTATTATCTCAGAGTTAATTTTTTCATCTAGTCTTAAAGAGAAATCGACTAGGGACGACGTATGGTCAAAAGCAAATTTCGGTTACTCACATCCATAGAGGCTCTCACTTGCGTTCTGTTATTTGGCTGTATCCCCACCAGCTATGGGGCTGCTTATCAATCGCCAACATTGCGAATATAGCAGCTAACCCAGCCCTCACTGCCACCTTTCAATCACCTCGCATCGCTTGCCGGAATACTCGTCAACTCCAACCAAGATGTAGATGGCATCGCTTACTCAAACAGCTGCCCCTCATCATTAGATAACAGTGGTATTGAAAATGCCTACATAGTGCCAGCAGGCTACTTTACTTATCCGCTAACCGATGACTGGTCCTTTGGTCTGGCAATATTTTCTGACTATAATTTTCGCTACAGTCATAATCCCAGCTACCCAGTTGGCATTAATACTGGCAAGCGTTTATTGTTTACTTATGAGATGAACCCACAATTAACCATGCACCATTCAATCTTCACTGGCTTGGCATAATTTGACAGACCTGTCGATCACCCATACCGATTGTCTGGAAAATCCAAGTTTGAATTTACCGTCAGGGCAATACCTTAGAGAAAAGAAAAATAGTAAAGAGTCATGGAGAATATCCCTTGCGACCAAGTATCACTAGCACAGAATAAACTGAGTTCAGGCTCTAATTATTATTTAGCTGATTTCATATTAGTACTATTACCAGTAAAACGCATGATAAAAAACATATCCGCTTAAAACCAATTAAAATCAGTAGTATAAGCAATAGTAAGCACCCACTTAAAACAGCTAAAAAACATCAAAAAATATTATGGGACATATTGTCACTTAAATAAGGTTCAGCTCACATTAACGATTAGCAAAGCCCATATAATGATTGCCGATGAAACGAATCACGGATGCATTTGTTTAAAACTAACTATATAAGACAAGGATTTAGTCATGAGAAAATTGAATTTGTTCAAAAAAAGTTTAACCACTAAAGCATTGTTCACGGCAACGGTAATGGCCAATGCGCAGGCATCAGCAGCAGGTTTCCAAGTGAATTTACAGTCGGCTTCAGCATTAGCCAATGCCAATGCAGGTTTTGCTGCAAACACAGAAAATGCAGCAGTCATTGGTACCAACCCAGCAGCCGCAGCCTCATTTGACAAATTTGCGTTTTCTTTTGGCGGAGCTTACATCGAGCCGACGGTTGAGACCACAGGTGAAAATTCACCGCTTGCTCCTGCTTATCAAGACTTTAATGACTATTTCCCCACATCGTATCAAGCACCAAAAGAGTCGGATTACGATGTGGAAAGCTCAGTCAACCCAGCTACAGTACCTTCAGTTTATGCCGTGATCCCGGTAGGTAAAAAACTGGCAATTGGCTTAGCGGGTTATACTAACTATGGCACCGATACTGAATTCCCAGACGACTACGCCGCAGGCCTACTCGGTGGCTCAACAAAACTGACTACATTTAATTTCAATCCAAGTATAGCTGCAAAGTTAGGCAGTAAATTACGCCTCGGTGTTGGCGCGCAAATAGTTTATGGTTCAGCAGATTTAGAACGTAATGCAGGCGATGGCGCGGCATTAAAATCAATGGGGTATGTAAAAAATGTAGCACAAACTGGCGGCAATGTAGGCGCTGCTATTGCAGCGACAAATGGCGCATTACTCGGAATGGGGCGTAGTAAGCAAGCCTTCGAGATGCAAGGCGATGGTTTCGGTTTTGGTTGGAATGCCGGCCTGTTACTTGATCTCAATGCTAACCACAAAATTGGCGTCAGTTACCGTTCACCCGTTGAGATAACATTTGAAGGTGACTATTCGGGTGATAAAGGTGCACAGACTGGTCAGTTAGATCTATCCCTACCCGCTATGGCGGAATTGGGTGGTTTCCACCGCTTCGGTAACGTGGCATTACAGTATGGCGTAGTCTGGACCGAATGGAGCAGTTTTGATGGCTTAAAAGGTGTGGCAGAAGCTGATAATGACATGGTGCTATTTGAGAAAGCCTATAGCTACGAAGACAGCATGCGCTATTCAGTAGGTCTTTCATACTACCTCGGTGACAACGTTATTCTGCGCGGCGGTTATGCGCTTGATGAGAAAGCCGGTGATACCACCATTAGTATCCCAGACTCTGAGCGCCAGTGGTACACCGCTGGTCTAACTTTTAAACTGAGCAAAACACTCTCTCTTGATTTAACAGCCGCTTATATCCTGGGTGAAGAAACGTCATTTGAAGAAACAGATGCGTACACAGGTCTAACCTATGCCTTTACCAACAAAGCTGAAGGCGTCATCGGATCTGCACAAATTAATATGGTGTTCTAACCATTCATGAATGCAGACAAAAAGTCTTGCTAATGCCCAATGCCGTCCTGTTAAAGCAGCGCGGCATTCATTTAGGACAAGGCACAACATCCCAAAATAAAAATGACAATGCTAAATAGAATAATTATTACGTTTATTGAATCAGTCTTACATTTTTTGGCAATGATTCGGGCATAAATCATGGTTATTAATCATGTAACCATAAACACCTATTATTCATATAAATCAAAATTATACTAATCAAATACATTTGTGTGGCACGCTGTATCTGAGATGAAACAGGCAAGCATATACACATTTGTACATTGTATTTTTACAATCAGCCTAGTTTTAATAATCTACTAGGGTTTCGTGGTGCAATCTTTTAAATACTAAAAGTAAGGAATTAAAAAGTGAAAATTAAAATTCTAGCGGTTGCTGTTGCAGGTATGCTTTTATCCGGCTGTAGCAATGATGACAATGGGTCGTTTCCAGCACTTGGTGTGCAAGCCTATGATCCGGCGATTCAAAATATGGATGCATCAGTGTCTTGTGAAGATGGCACAACTGAAACACGTAAAACAGGTTTTGATGGTAAAGCTAATTTTACCAGTTTCACTGTTATCTCAGCGCCTGAGACATGTGAATTTACCTTTACCGGTAATGCAGACTCCGTCGATGTATCTAACGGTAAATCAATGGATGGTGTTACCTACATTATCCCTAAAGGTCTAGCGATTCGGGATGCCATAAACACTGCATCGCCTATCACAACATTAATCGCGAAAAAACTTGGTGGCGCGCCCTATACCCCAGAAGTAGCTGCAGAGGTGATGATCGATCTCGGCCTCGGTGAACTTATCAACAACGGCACTATCGATGTGACCGAATTTCTTCTAAGCACAGAAAGTGTGCTCAATGACCTAAAGGAAGATACAACATCGCAAGCAGCCTTTAGTCAACTATCCGCGGCAACAGCTGTATTATCGGATGTACTAAAAGCAAATCCAGATGCCACTCCTGAAGAGGCTGGCAGTATGGCTGCAGCGAGTGTCACTCTAACAGAAAAAGTTCTTGCAGCTAATCCCGCCTATCCTGCCGGTGGTATCGACGGTAAAGGTGATCCTGTTGTCGTTGAGTTTGAAGACGATGAATTAAAAGGATTCATTGATGAAATTATCAATGATATAGCAGACCCTTCACTGCCTGAAATAACTTTTCCTGATGCGGTACCAAAAGAAGACCCGGATACTCCCACGGGTGGTTCTGGTGGTGGACTAGGAGGCATCGGTGCCTAGTTCGTTTTAACCACTCCTTTATACCATTGGTATAAGGCTCCTTTTTAGGAGCCTTTCTTGCTCCTTTTCTTATAGATGAAATAAAATATGTCTATTCATATGTCAACTCAATTAAACCTATTGACAGTGGCTTCGCTTTGTCTCCTTGTCTCTTACTCTTCTTTTACAAAATCGGCTTTTGCAAAAGTGGACAACTTACTTTCTGGGCAAAGCTTTACTGGTGCATTACTGACGCCGAATGCACAGGTTATTGACCACGGTGATTTGTCTGTTTTATATGGCCAGGGTGTGCCTTTTCAAAATCATATTGCTGAACTGGACAACATTTTTTTCGCAGCTGGATTCGCCCCGGGATTTGAAGCTGGCGGTCGTATTGTTACCCAAACTTACAACACCAATTTATTCAAAGAGAGCGGCGGCATTCGTGACCTCTCCGCCTCTTTAAAGTACCAATTGCCTTTTGTTTATGATCTTACCGGAATAAACGTTGCCGTTGGTGGACAGGATATCGGTGGTGCGGCAAATAATTTTGCCGCCTATTACGCAGTAGCCGATTATGAGTTTGAACAACTCCCAGTTCGATTCAGTGCCGGTTATGGCCAATCCGACTTGGCGATGGGCATTATGGACGGACCTTTTGGCTCGATTGAACTGCAACCGCTCTCATTTATACAACTGGTCGGGGAATATGATGCTGCGCAAGCCAATGCGGCAGTTAAACTATTTACCCCTGAAGATTTCTTACCCTATGGCGCTCAGTTCGCCTTACAATATCAGCTCTACAGTGAGCATGAATCGACACAGCAAAATAAAACCAACCAAAATATTTGGGGATTGAATGCGAGCCTGCCGTTTTTAAATTATAACTTCACTAAAGCTGACGCTTATGGCAAAAAAAGTACATTAACATTAAAAGACCGTATTCATATTGAGCAATCTAAAAGTGAGTCTGCAAGTTTAAAACAGCTTGAACAAGCACTGATAAGTGAAGGCTTTATTAATGTTAAAGTCGGTTATAAAGGATCCGCCGTTGTTGTCGCACTGGAAAATCGCCGTTACAACCATAATCAGATAGACGGTGTGGGTGTTGCATTAGGCATTATAAGCAGCCACTTGGGTGGCGATATTTATAATGACTTAAATATAACAGCTAAAAGTGATCAATTTGAACTGTTTGCGCTCGTTAATAATGTGCCGATGATGCAAGTTTCCGGCTCAGCGACATGTTACCGCCGTTTTGTTAAATCTGCTAATACCTGTGCTGATCTCGTATTTGCGACGACACATTTATCCGAGAAGATAAAAGAAACCGAATGGCTTGGTCACGTTAAAGAATCTGGTGTTGGCCGTACTCAGGTGATTCTAGCCCCCGCTTTACGGCACAGCGATGCGACTGAATATGGTGTGTTTGATTACTCACTGGCGCTCGCGACCAATGTATATACCACGTTATGGTCTGGTGCAGCGATTGATATTCGTCACCTGATGCCGGTTTCAAACAGTGATGATTTTGAAGAGGGTGGATACTGGGAAGATAACGACTTTGAAAATGAAGTTGATCGCATTTTAATGCATCAAACGATTCGCCTTCCTTTTGATGTGAGCAGTCAGTTCTCTGTGGGTATGATTTACGGTGATTACCAGGGTGTTATGAATGAGACTCAATGGAGCTCGCCGAGCGG
This sequence comes from Moritella sp., assembly GCA_047628235.1. Classification (GTDB taxonomy): domain Bacteria; phylum Pseudomonadota; class Gammaproteobacteria; order Enterobacterales; family Moritellaceae; genus Moritella. Next base: position 550 of record JBLHPA010000116.1, on the reverse strand, counting down.
TATGCATACGCTAGGTTTTCAAATCAGTCAGTTCAGCCATAAAGATGAATTTAGTGATACTGGCTTGGCTATATCCGATAAGAATACCGGATTGTACAGTTATACCCTTTCCGTTCCCGATTGGAATTGGCAAGGATCTGTTGAGGGCGGTGATTTTTGGAACGGTGATTCCGGTTATAAAATCACATCGACCCATTGGTTAGGTGATGTAAAACTAGAGGCTCAGTATCAATCAAGTACAGCAGAGCAAAATACAGCACAAGAATCAGATGAATCTGAACAGTTCTTATTATTAGCGGTGTCGGTGCCATTAACACTTTGGCGTGACATGAAGCCGGGTTACCTGCAGTTACGAGGAACGGATCAGTTCACTTATGCCGTACAAACGCGTATTAGGGAGTCGCATAATAATGTAAATTCAGGGCTGGGTGCTTCAATTCAGCTGCAGCACAGTTTATCTCGTCAGTATTATAATAATGCCAGGATGTCACCCGGCTATTTTTTCGCGAATGTATACCGACTGCGCAATGCATATTTGAAGTATTTAGAA
>JBLHPA010000115.1:0-8634 GCA_047628235.1 Moritella sp. | reverse complement strand
AAGCGTAGTATGGCAACCGGTTATGCTGGTGTGCAAAACCCACTATTCTTTAAAGAAAATACCACTATGTTATTCGGTGATGCGAAAGAGTCATGTAATGACATCCTTAAGCAAATGTAATTACTATGCGGACTATCAGTTAATTGATAGCGGATTATAGTTTGATAAAAGGAGCCGAATGGCTCCTTTTTTTGTTTTATTTGAACTGTTCTAAGTCGAAATTCTTTGTAGTATATTTAATTTTTATATCATTATAATTTTTTTGTCACATAGCTAGAAATTTGGCGATGACGATGGTATAAATAAATACGAATTTCGAGTTTAATATGTAGTTTAATTACAGACGGATAGGGAATACCATGTTTGAAAAAGTCGTTACAGCAGCTGCGGATCCAATTTTAGGCTTAACCGAAGCATTTGCTAAAGATCCGCGAGTTGAGAAAATTAACTTGGGTGTAGGTATTTATAAAGACGAAACAGGTCAAACACCAATCCTCAAGACTGTTAAATTAGCGGAGCAAAAATTAGTTAACGAAGAAAAAAGCAAAAGCTATCTAAGCATTGAAGGGCATAAAGCCTATGCTTTAGCAGTACAAAAACTGTTGTTTGGTGCCGACAGTGATGTTGTAATTAAACAACGCGCAATCACCGCGCAAGCGCCGGGAGGTACTGGTGCGTTACGTACCGCCGCCGATTTTATTAAAAGTAATTTACCGAGTGACCGCATTTGGGTGAGTAATCCAACATGGGCCAACCACGGTAATGTGTTTAATACGGCGGGGCTGGAAGTTAAACAGTATGCTTATTACGATGCTGAAACTAAAGATCTGGATTTTTCCGCGATGTTAACCTCTTTAGCGCAGGCCGAAGCGGGTGATGTAGTGCTATTCCACGGCTGTTGTCATAATCCTACAGGCATTGATCCGACGCTTGAACAGTGGACTGAATTAGCACAGTTATGTGCCGACAAGAAATTATTGCCACTCTTTGATTTTGCTTATCAAGGTTTTGCTAAAGGTGTTGAAGAAGATGCGGCAGGTCTGCGCGTATTTACGGAATATTGTGAAGAAATGCTTGTTGCTAATTCGTTCTCGAAAAACTTCGGGTTATATAACGAGCGGGTTGGTGGTCTGACACTGGTAGCGAAAGATGCCGATGTGGCAACTGCTGCATTCAGTCAAATCAAATCAGGTATCCGCGCTAATTATTCTAACCCACCAGCACACGGTGCTGCAATTGTCGCGATGATTCTGGATGATGAAGTACTACGTGCCCAGTGGATTGAAGAAGTGGCTGTAATGCGCGTTCGGATCCATGAAATGCGTGAGCTGTTTGTAGCAACGCTAGCGGAGATGGGCGTATCAGGTGACTTTAGCTTCATTACTCGTCAAAACGGTATGTTCTCATTCTCTGGTTTAACGAAAGAGCAAGTTAAATTACTAAAAGATGAGCATGCAACCTACATCGTGGGTTCTGGCCGTATCAGTGTTGCTGGCATGACTAAAGCCAACATGCAGCCATTATGTAAAGCGATAGCTGCGGTACTTTAATGCGCTAAGCTGTCAATGCTAATGAGATAAAAAAATGAGCGCCTCGCGCTCATTTTTGCTATCTGGCTTTTATAACTGAATGGTTATACATGTGTATTATTTCAGGGCTTTTTTCTTGTAAAGTTGATTCATTAAGGTATTGTTTATACACGATAGTAAATGTCAGGGAGACAGATATGGGAAAGAGTACGATAACCTATTGGAATGTATTAAAACCAGAAAATGCTAACAAATGGCAGCCAATTAAAGGCTCAGAGGGGATGCTTGAAGAGGTGACTCTAGCTATCGATGACGAAACTGGGGACTATACAAGGTTAACGCGATTTAAGGCTGGTGCAGATGCAACGTCATTAGGCAGTAAGTCCCATGATTACCCAGAAGAAATCTACATTGTTTCTGGTCGACTATATGACCAAGCTTTTGGCATGTGGCTGGAAGCCGGCCATTTTGCAAGTCGACCGCCAGGGGAGTTACACGGTCCATTCATTTGCGAAGAAGAGAGCATTGTTTTGGAAGTATCCTATCCAAGTCAGTCAACAAATGTCATTTAACGAAATCTTGTACCAGATTCACGAGGCTCTAGCCGTGAATGCTTCGTTCAATAACTGCAGCCAATGGTAAAATTAATCAGCCGAACATTCTCATTACTGCATTTAACATCTGTTTTTGCTGTAGCTTATTTAATCGTTAAGAATCCTGATGGTGAAGCAATTATGCTATGGCTAATCTATATGTTTATAGATTTTCCTATCGCTTATTTAATGGTGCCTTTGGCATATGTCGTTGATACGATTAACTTCATTAGTCGTGTCGATGCTGCGGGCAACTACAGTATTTATAGAGATGTTGCTAATTTCTGGTATCCAGCTATTTTTACAGGCGTTATTGGTACTTATTGGTGGTATAAGTTACCTTTTTTGTTAGTTAAATTTTTCCGATTTATATTTTGCCACAATAACAACTAACGAATGCGATCAAACGGTAAAACTAACCGAAAAATATCCACAACAAAGAGGGCTATAATCGGTTAGTCCAACACGTTAAATATTAGTGCTTACATATCAGAAAAGTGCTCAGGTTCATCGGTATAAATGCAAACATTATAATTTAAGACCAACCCTGTTTCCGCCATGCATTGCTCTTCAAAGAACTGCTTAATTTCAGGACGTTCACAATGTGCTTCAAACGCGGCGTTTGACCCCCAAATCTCATTAAAAGCAATAGGAAAGCTTTTTCCTTCAGCATAAGGTGAGGCTTGCTGGCGAGTTACTCTATATTGAATACAGCCATCCTCACGATTAGAATTAGGTTCTAGATCTTGCAGGATCTTAAATAATGCGGCGTCTTTTCCTGCTTTTGGCTGAAATTGAGCAATACAATATACTTTAGATGACATGTCGATATTCCCTTATAAGTTAAATGTCTAGAATCTAGTGCGCTTTAGCTACACGTTAACCATACCATTGATGGCGAATAAGTCACCACCGAGCCTACTCTTCTCGGTCGCATTTATTGACTTTGATTCAGACTTCCCAGCAAGACATAATTTGATGAGGTGACACGGCTGCTTATTAGTGCCTGGCTTTAGCATTAGACTAAGCCTTCATTACTGCATGCTAACGGGTGCGAGTAGTTGTGGCAGGCTCTAAACGCAGTGATTTATTATTGTGATGTACATCACTCTTTAGTGCATATGTTCATAGGTTTAGGTCAAATTAAAGTTCTGTATTTGGTTTATTTATTCATGCTCGCTAATCAGTTTGCTATATCAGCAAGATAATTACTACCTAGTTTAATGATTATCACTCTATTTTCAGGTTATTCAATATAATGTGTTCATTAACAGGTGTGTTTCATGCGGTCATATTTTAGTGGTACATTATTTTCACTTTCAATTTATTAATTAGATAATCTGATGCGCAACGGGGCCAAGGATCGTTCGGTAATATGTGATTATTGATTTTATTAACATGCGTTTGCCAAGGATTGGAGTAACAAATGGATACTAAAAAACAAAATATTTCAGCTAAGTATGTCAAGCTTGATCGCATCTCTATACAGCAAGTGAAGGAGATGCATAATCTCTTTATTAAATATTACCATAATGCAGATTTTGCTACCTTTATTGATGATTTATCACAAAAAGATGGCTTGGTTTTAATCAGTGAAGATAAGTCGAAAAAAATTGTTGGTTTCAGCACGCTGATGATGATGCGATTTCAGTTAGACGGCAGGGAAGTGAAGGGACTTTTCAGTGGCGATACCATCATTGACCGCAAATATTGGGGGACCAATAAGGCCATGATCTGTTTTGTTAAAATCTTGCTGAAAGAAAAACTGAAAGATCCTACAACGCCGTTATTCTGGCTACTCATCTCTAAGGGTTATAAAACATATCTATTGCTTGCTAATAATTTCCCCAAGCATTATCCGCATTATCAGGATAAATTTTCTGGTTTGTCATCTGTGGTTGAACAGTATTGTCAGCATTTATACCCGAGCTATTATGATGCAGAGCAGCAAATATTAAATTTTGGTGGCGACTACCAAAAGCTTCGTGGCGAAGTCGCAGAAATTACAGGCGACATGAAATTGAGCGTGCCAAAAATTAATTTCTTCGAAGAGAAAAATCCGCAATGGCGAGAAGGAACTGAGCTACCTTGCATCGGCGAGGTTAATGCCTCTATGTTGCTCTTTTTTGCTCAGAAAGTGCTTCGTAAACAACTAAAAAATCGTAATCTGAACTGGGATCTGGGACTGATTAATTTTACGCGTGGACTAGTGAAATAAGGTATTGGATCATGAAGTGGTTAAATTTAGTTGCACATAAGTCGGCGAAGCAGTTGAGTTCACGCGGCTATAAACAATTTTGTCAGGCATTGAGCAATCCTCAGGCGGTACAAAGAGCAAAATTAACTTCGTTGTTAACGAAAATTTCACCAAGTGTATCGGGCAAAAAATATAATTTATCTGACACGTTGTTTTATGAAGAATTTGTTAACAGAGTACCTATTACGGAATATGAGGACTGGGCGGAACAGATTGAGTTAGCCAGATCGGGTAAAAGCAGGGTACTAAGCTGTGAAGCGAATGAGCGGTTTCAGCCAACCAGTGGGTCAACCTCAAAAATCAAATGGATCCCTTATACCCAATCATTTTTAAATGAACTCGATGCGGCCATTTCGCCGTGGATGATGGATATGTATAAGCAAAATCCAGGTATGTTAACGGGGACTCACTATTGGTCTCTGTCGTGGGTGCCGACTGAATTGCGCCGCACCATAGCTGGGGCTGTAAATGATGATTTAAAACTGCTGCCATGGTGGAAGAGGGTGTTCATGGGATTAACATCCACTGTGCCTGAAGATGTATCACTTGCGGCCACATCGGAAGATTCGCAGTTCGCCACCTTGTGTTATTTACTGGCAGATGAATCACTCTCGTTTCTGTCGGTATGGAGTCCGACGTTTGCACTGACGCTCTTTGACAGTATTCATGAGCATAAACTGGAGTTGATTTCTGTCCTAACTCTCGGTCAGTGGGGTAAACGCGCACCTGACTTATCTGGTTTGAAATGCCCAGCTTCAGTGCGGGTTGCTGATCTATTGGAGCAGTGGCAGGGAAATATATCTGCAGAGTTATTGCAGGAAGTATGGCCTAATTTGGCACTGGTCAGTGCTTGGGATACTTCTTCTTCGTCGACATGGGCAAAGAAATTACACAATTTTTTGCCGCAAGGGAAATTTCAAGGCAAAGGATTATGGGCAACAGAAGGGGTGGTGACAATACCTTTTCAAGGGCAGTACCCACTGGCACTGTGCAGCCATTTCTATGAGTTTATCGATCTTACTACTGAGCAGGTGCTACCTGCATGGAAATTACAGCAAGATCAGATTGTTCGTCCGGTATTAACCACCGGGAGTGGTTTGCTGCGTTATGCAATGAAAGATAAATTGCGAGTGAGTGGTTTCCTTAAAGATTGCCCGTGCTTTGAGTTTTTAGGTCGTTTGGAAGGGGTTGATTTAGTCGGCGAAAAAATGAGTCCCGAGATTGCCTTGGAGGTCATGCAGATTGCGGAGCAGCATACATGTTTAACCGCGATAACCGTCTTTGCGGTGCCGGCAAACGAATCTAAGAATAAACCTTTTTATCTGTTGTTGTGTGAGGCTAACGATCAAGTCTCAGAGTTAGAAATTAAACAATTAGCAACGCAGGCTGAAGAGGTGCTAAACAATAGTTTTCATTATCAATTGGCGCGTGACCTTGGCCAGCTATCTGCGCTTAAAGTCTTGTGTGCTAAAGATGCCAGGGATATCTATTATTCACGTTGTCAGGCCCGTGGCATGGTGGTTGGTAATATAAAAATTGAGCCCTTGGTACTTTGGGATACAGTGACTCCCACTGGATTTTTGGACGCAATCGCGGCCTGATGAACCGTTCAATTTAAAGCCGTATTATGTTGTAGAGGTAGCCAATGATGGCAGCAAAATTTTATACCCGAGAGGCGCAGCCTGCAGATTCTGACGCACTCATTAAATTAATTGTACAGACCCCGCAACAGGGGGCCATTACGATTAATTTTGAGCGCTCCCCTGACTTTTTTATGGCGACTAAAGTGGTAACACAAGCCCCAGATGTTTGGGTTGCTATCGAACGAAACAGTGACAAAATTGCCGCTGTTTTTAGCATTGGCCAGCGTGATGTCTATGTTAATGGGAAACGACAAGCGGTGCGTTACGGTAATGATCTGCGCATCCATCCCAATTTTCAAAGTGGCCGAACACTCTTTAATCTTCTCAAGTGTTACCGTGAGGTGATGGGGAGTGAGTGGATGCAAACCGTTATTTTAAGTGATAATTCTACTTCGCTTAATACCATGGGGAGTGGTCGCAGTATTACACCGACCTATTATGATTTTGGCAGTATGGTGACCCATATGCTGTATTTAACTAAACTACAATCGCGTCTCGATCTTCAACTCACCGTGCGTAGAGCCAATCATAATGATATTGATTTGATACAGGAATTTTTTGACCAACAGGCCAAGAAAAAGCAATTTTATCCACATTACGATTTCATTAAACTGCTGGACGGTGATGATTACTATCGAGGGCTGGAGATAAATGATTATTTCTTGATGTTTGCGCAGGACAAGTTGGTTGCCATGGCGGGTATATGGGATCAAAGTGAGTTTAAGCAAACTCGGTTTGTCTCCTACAACAAGATGATGAGCGGGCTGCGCGTGATTAATAATCTTTATTCACAGCTATTTGGTGGACTTAAATTACCACCGCCTGGTGGCAAGCTTAATTATGTGTCTTTGCATACTTTGCTGGTTATTGATGACGACAGCCATTATTTTGAGCAGCTGGTAAAGCATATCTATAATTTTTGCCTGGAACAAGGTTATCAGGCTTTGGTGTGTGGCTTGCCTGAATTGGACCTGCGGCAGCCGGTACTGCAGCAATATCGCTCAAAAGTGTTGCACAGCAAGCATTTTATTGCCAGCTATAAAGAGGATCCTCGGGCGCAGTTTCAGCCCGAATATCCGCTTTACCTCGAACCAGCCAGGCTCTAGTCTGGCTGACATTATGCTTTACCAGAATAAATTGGTTAACAGGGAAGGTAACCGGTGAGTCGTACTAAAAAAACAGATTATATAGCAATGTGGTTTCAGGCGCGAAAAGAGCTTGGGATTGGCGATCGGATGAATGTTGGTTTGTTGCGTAAAACAGATGAACAGATTAATTGGTTTGAGTTTGCTCACAGCGAAATGGATGGTCTTGGTGGTCTCACCTCTATTTTACGTGAGCAAGGCTACCCTTGTGCGAAGCTACCAAAGGTAGCGGATAAAGCGGCACCTTCTCTCTGGAAGCAGATTAAAATGCTGTTTACTGGTGCTAAGTCACCAGTACCAAAAACCATTCTTTGGAAAACAACGTATCCTGATTACGCTGTAACCCCGTTGGCCACTCAGCAATACAGCAATGATGCCCCGATCATTAATGCTTATTTTAGTCAGGAACAAACTAAGTTGATTAAAAAGCGGGCGCGACAGCATAGGGTTGCACTTAACATTTATCTGTTTTGGGCGCTAAACCGTGCAGTAGCTGAGCAGTTACTCGATTATCAACAACAGTACTATTGGTTATACCCGGTAAATTTACGTGGTGCACTCGGCAATAAAGCTGAAACCGGGAATTGTTCTTCGGGTATCAACGTGTTGTTAAATAACATTATTTCAGCACGTGAAATTCAGTTTCAGGTAAAGCAGCAGATCAAGCTAAAAACCCATTGGCAGCTTTGGTGGCAGGCTCATATTGGCAAAATAATTGGCATGGGTGGTGTTCGTAAGCTTTATCAGTTTGTCAGTGAGCGTCAATTTTACGCGGGTTCATTTAGTTTCTTAGGTAACTGGCCGTTAGCGGATGAAAATAACCCACCTGCCAGTGACGATGAAATTTGGGTTTGTTGTGGTATCGGTACCAAGAACTACCCGGTTTCAACGGGTATTTTACTGTGGCATGACCAGCTATCACTCGGTCTAAAACTACATCCATACATAGCAAAAGACAGTGTGGTCACGCACTCGACAATGGAAAGCTGGAAGCAGCATCTGATGCAGGGTGACTTGCTGGCCGCAAACTAGAAGACAAGCGTGTTGTTTCTTTGATCGTTTTAAAATTAATCCTGATGCAGCGAATGCTATGATTAAAAAACCGAAAGTAGGATAATGAGAATTATTAATATTAGATCGATGACCTCTTTGTCTCTGTCGTGTAGTGCTATAGCACTACTTTTTGTGTCGTCTACGGTGTCAGCGTCGAATAATTGTAAACTTAACTATCCGATCGTGTTAACGCACCACTGGGGAATGAAAAAAATATGCGAGTCGGCACCAGATGAGTCGTGTGATCGACTTGTACCGGAAAAATACTGCCAACAGTGGAGCTGGGATGAACAAGATCAAAACTGTCTAAGCTGGCGCGTGCCAGACGATGAGCTGGATTTGCCACCGCGAAATTATAACCAACTTGCTGACAACCCTGCATTTGCGTCGTTGCTGGTTCGCGCCAAGGCACTA
>JBLHPA010000114.1:0-8739 GCA_047628235.1 Moritella sp. | reverse complement strand
TTCTTAAAATACCAATAACGGCCCTGCTGTTCTTTTTTCAGATTACGTTGATAGCCAACACCATTATTACGATGGACATTATAAAACTGACTGGTAACACCCTTTTCATTGTCTGCGACAATATCAACTTTTACAGTGCCCTGCATTAATGAATCTTCCAGATCATAACGAGATAACCACACTATAGGTTCTGCTAACTTATCTTTATCTAAAATACCCGTTAACACATCTTGTTTAGTCAGTTTATGCCGCATTAGCGTTAGGTTAGCATTACCCTGCTCTAACGTTAAGCCTCGTTCATCATTTGGCAATGCATATAACGCGTAAGGTGTTTTAGGTGTTTGTTTCGTATTGCCTTTGGCGAGTTTTATATAATATTTAGTCAGTAAAATTTTATCGTCAGGTATATTTTTCAACAATGGTTTATTTTTGGCAAAGCCCTGCGCTTGTTTTTTATCTGGCATCCAGCGGATCACATCAAAGTGCCGAGTAATAAATTCTGCATCCATAAGACGACTGAGATTACCGGCTAATGTATCCGCTTGCTGTACTTGGCAAATAAAATTAAGGGTTCGCTTTACTCTCTCTAAATCGCCACCAAATTGTGCCGTCATGCCCGCAGTAATAATGCCTGGATCATAATTTTCACCTAAGGCAAGGTAATCCACCGTACCTTTAGCAACACTGCAAAGCTCAGTTGTCGATGGCGTGACCATTTTACCAATGGCGGGCTCGGTTTCTAACTGGTAAATAGGATTTACTGCCACGTTTGCAACCGTATTAAACGCCACCAGCAGTGTAAAAGGTAATAAAGCACTCAATCTTATCATTTTAACGATCTCGATATTCGAAGATAAACAACTTATATTAATCATAATAACGATAAATGTACCCGTATTTATTACTTACAAGTGGTCACTTATTGCACTGATGTAAAGTAAAATATCAAGTTTTAAATACAAGTCTGTCATGTAAATACAGCAAAATATACACTCTAGCCACTATTTTCGGCAATTATCATGAATTCTGCTTACATCTATTAATTAAGGTAAAGGAATGCATTTTTTAATCATTACAAATTTAGTATGGGCATTTTCATTTAGCCTTATCGGCGTTTATCTCGCGGGTCAGGTTGATGCTTGGTTCTCGGTGCTCTTCCGTATTGGTTTGGCCATGCTAGTATTTATCCCATTCTTAAAACTGGGTAACATATCACGACCCACGATTGTGAAAGTGATGGCGATTGGTGCGTGTCAGCTTGGTGTGATGTACGGGTTTTATTATCAGTCCTTCTTATTGTTATCCGTACCCGAAGTTTTGCTGTTTACCGTATTTACCCCGATTTATGTGACCTTAATTGATGACTTATTACATTCTCGCTTCAACCCTTGGTATTTAGGCACTGCAATCATCGCTGTATTAGGTGCTGTGGTAATTAAATACGCCGGTATTAGTGAAGGCTTTGCCGTTGGTTTCTTTGTTGTGCAAGGTGCTAATATTGCGATGGCGATTGGCCAAGTGACTTATAAAAAACTATCTGAGAATGAATTAAAAGATGTGAAACATAGCGAGGTCTTTGGCCTGTTCTATATTGGTGCATTCCTTGTTGCCTGCATCGCATTTATGTTACTGGGCAGTACTGAAAAAATGCCAACAACTATGACGCAATGGGGTGTATTAACCTACCTGGGTATTATCGCGTCTGGTTTAGGTTATTTCATGTGGAACAAAGGGGCTTGCTTGGTAAATGCAGGTACATTAGCCGCGATGAATAACGTGCTTGTACCGCTAGGCTTATTGGTGAACCTCGTAATTTGGAACCGTGATGCCAACTTAGTAAAACTAGCCTTAGGCGGCAGTATTATTTTGCTCTCACTGATATTTAATGAAACTGTGGTGAAGAAAAAAGTGAAACAAAAAATGCTAGCGCAATAAGGCTAACCGATTGAATTGAATATCCTAGGCGATGACACTATTCATATAAAATCACCTAGGTTGCTTTTATTTACTCATAACGCTACAAACAAGTACTTTTCAATAATGCTGTATTCTCTGCTACAATCGCCTTTTTATATGTAAGCAGATCTCGATGTACTTTTTACTCCCGCTATTCACGGTTATTATCTGGTCAGGCAATGTCATTGTTAATATTTTATCAACCAATGTTATCGCACCTGAAACTATTTCTTTCTACCGCTGGTTTGTTGCCTTAATTACGCTTACGCCATTTTTAATCAAACCGGTATGGAAACAACGCCAAATAATTAAACCCTACTTGACCAAATTAGCGGTACTGGCATTACTGGGTATGGCAATTAACCAATCCCTCGCCTACTTTGCAGCAGCCACGACCACGGCAACGCACATGACGCTAATTTTTGCCTTAGTCCCCTTATTAAGCTTGATGTTTAGTGTGCCACTACTCGGTATTTTGTTAACCAAAAAAGCACTATTTGGCGCGTCAATTTCACTGGTAGGTTTAGTTTATATGCTGAGTCATGGCCACATTAGTAGCTTGCTTTCGGAAGGGATTAATGTCGGTGATACATATATGCTCATTGCAGCCTGTAGCTATTCTCTGTACGGGGTATTACTCAAACGCTGGCGTCTCCCTTTTAATAACTGGATTGCGTTGTATGTGCAGATGGTCTTTGCAGTCATTATCTTATTACCAGTGTTCACTTACAACGGCCAAGTCAGTCTGAGCAGTGAATCATTACCGCTCGTATTATATGCCGCGATCCCAACATCAATATTAGCAACTTGGTTATGGATGCAGAGTATTCATTATCTCGGTGCAGATAAAAGCGCCATGTTCATGAATTTATTACCGGTATTTACCGCGATCATGGCAACGTTTATTCTCGATGAACAGCTTTCAAATTATCAGCTGATTGGTGGTACTTTGGTACTGGCCGGGGTAATCACGACGCAATTAAAACCTAAAAAGTCAGTAGGAAAAGTGGCCACGATAACGTCCTAGCAGTAAGCTTGAGGTGAAAAAATAAAAAACCACCATGTTGGTGGTTTTTGTAGTTCAAGTCATCCTCAATATTTATGCGTTAGTGCTTAGCAAAATACTCTTTGGTTAATTTAAAAACAACAGGGCTGAGTAACGCGAGGGCAATTAAGTTTGGTATCGCCATCATCGCATTCAGCGTATCGGCCAGTAACCAGACTAAGCTGAGGGAACTGGTCGCACCAATTGGCACTGCGATGATCCACAAGACGCGAAACGGTATAATGGCTTTCACCCCAAATAGATACTGCACACATTTTTCACTGTAGAAACTCCACCCTAGAATAGTGGTAAAAGCAAAGACTGACAGTGCAATCGCAACCAGATAATTACCGACACCGGGTAACGCCGAAGCAAATGCAGCGGAGGTTAACGCCGCGCCTGTCTCTCCAGAAGTCCAGGCACCAGAAACAATAATAGCCAGACCCGTAATGGTACATACAATCAGTGTATCGATAAAAGTACCCAACATCGCTATCAGCCCTTGTTTTACCGGGTCGTTAGTTTGTGCGGCGGCGTGGGCAATCGGCGCACTACCTAAACCTGCTTCATTGGAAAATACACCACGGGCGACACCAAATCGTATTGCCATCCAGATCGCAGCACCAGCAAAACCACCCTGAGCTGCAACAGGTGTAAAAGCACTTTCAATAATTAATGTAAAGGCGGCAGGGATTTCTGCAATATTACTCAGCAACACAAATAAGCCAGCACCGATATAAAATATCGCCATTAATGGCACAAGTTTACCTGCCACATCTGCGATACGTTTAACGCCACCCATGAGTACTAATCCGACTAAAATCATCATAACCAAACCGGATACTAAGGGGGTAATACCGAAGCTGCTCGATAGCGCATCGGCGACAGAGTTAGACTGAACTGTATTACCAATACCAAAACCTGCAATCGAACCAAATATTGCAAAGGCGGTACCCAGCCATGCCCACTTACTGCTTAAGCCGTTCTTAATATAATACATTGGCCCACCAACATGGTTACCATTATCATCTGTTTCACGATATTTAACGGCACATACTGCTTCTGCATATTTAGTTGCCATGCCGACCAGTGCCGTACACCACATCCAAAATAAAGCACCGGGCCCACCTAAGAATATAGCGGTTGCAACCCCGGCAATATTACCCGTACCAATAGTGGCAGATAAGGAAGTCATTAACGCATTAAATGGTGTGATCTCACCTTTAACCTGCGCGTTTTTATCCACTGTTCGTCCGGACCAAAGTAACTTAAACCCGGTACCTAGTTTTAGGATAGGCATAAATTTCAGCCCCATCGTGAGAAATAGTCCCACTCCAAGGATCATGACAAGCATAGGAACTCCCCATACAACGCCATTTACCGCAGAAATAAAATTCATTAACGCTTCCATTGGGATCTTTCTCCTTCAAATTAATGATAATGCCAACAAACTTCCACACACCAATTGTGTTACCAGCTTGTTATACAAGATAACATCATAGACAATATTATCCGATAATCAAACCGGGCTGAATCACATAAAGTAATAAAGTTCTATTTTTGGAATAAATAAATTATTAATAATAATGAAAGTAATGATTGAAAATACTGAAGTTTACACTTTGAAACTTTGCTTTTACTACTTAAACCGCAACGAAACACCAAGTTAAGTATTAAAGTTTCCTTCAGTTTCGCCGTTACCCTATAGCGAACGCAACGACAAATGAAAATATATTGTAAATCAATCGTGAACTTAAGGCTGTATTATGAATAATTTTAAAATGAAAAATAAGCTGTTACTCATTGCAATACTTCCTATGGCCATAGCACTCTCAGTAGCATTAACCATTATTGTAAATCTGCAAACCGACGCTGTTGAAAATACGATTAACGATCACCAGAACCTGCTCCTGTCTGAGCGAAAAAAGCAGCTACGCGATGCAGTAAACATTACCCGAAAAGTTATCAGCAGTGAACTAGATACTGAAAAAGACAGTGTACGAGCACTGGATAATATAAGGAAAATGCTTAAAACGGTGCGTTTTTCAGAAAATAATTCGGGTTATTTTTTCATTTATGATAGCGAAGGTTATAATATTGTTCATGCAGCAGCCGAGCAGGAACAGGGTCAAAATCGCTTTGCATTGCAAGATCCTAACGGCATAAAAATAATTCAGGAATTAATTAAAGCCGGGCAATCGGGTGGCGGTTTCTTTAGCTATGTCTACGCCAAACCAGGCTCTGCCACTCCACAGCCAAAACTCAGTTATGCCGCACCGATAGAAGGCACGAATTGGTTTATTGGTACTGGTGTTTACATTGATGACATTGATCGCGAGGTCGCACTGTTTAGCGCAGTAGCGTGGGAGCAAATGTGGGCACAGATAAAATCGGCAATCACCAGCTCGCTAATACTAGCAATATTAACCATTATTCTTATGCTGTGGGTCGCTCGCCGGGTCGCACAACCTATTAATATTATGGTCAAAACCCTTGAGGATATTGCCGATGGAGAAGGCGATTTAACCCGTCGTCTTGATATAACCGGTAAAGATGAAATTGCGCAGCTCGGTGAAGCTTTCAACCGTTTTGTGTCAAAATTACACGGCATCATCACCGAAGTATCCAGTGCTACTCACCAGGTTTCTAATGCTGCCAGCAGCCTTACTCTACAAACCCAACAAACAGCGAAACAATTAGCCATACATAATAATGAAACCGACCAAATAGTCACTGCTGTCACTGAAATGAGTGCAACCGCCAATGATGTTGCCCAGAATGTCACTCAGGTTGCCGATGCCACTAATGCAGCCACCCAAGATTCACAGGTTGCGCAGGATAAAGTAGCCGCATCGACAGGAGCCATCACAGTCTTGGTTGAGGAAGTGGAACAGGCTGGGTCGCACATGAGTTCATTGCACGAGCAGTCACAAAAGATTGATGGCGTATTGCAGGTTATCGGTTCCATTGCTGAACAGACCAATCTACTCGCACTCAATGCCGCCATCGAAGCTGCGCGAGCTGGTGAACAAGGGCGTGGATTCGCCGTTGTTGCTGATGAGGTGCGCAGTTTAGCCAGTCGTACCCAGGACAGCACGCTCGAGATTAAAGAGATGTTGGATGGACTACATCAACTGGTTTCCCAAGCCGTTGACGCAATGAAAACCAGTCAGAATACCAGTATCCGCGCGGCCGAATCATCATCTGAAATCTCGGATAGCTTATCTGCTGTAACGAATGCTGTAGATGAAATTAATGACATGGCCAATCACATTGCCACCGCTGCAACAGAGCAAAGCTCAGTGACGGAAGAGATAAACCGTAATATGGTCACGATCCGGGATGTGGTCACAAACCTGCTTGAATCAAGTCATGAATCAGCTCAAGTTTCAGAAGATCTATCCGCAGCTGGCTGTCAGCTTGAGAATCTGCTTAGTCAATTCAAACTCTAACCAAAGGAAATGATGGGATATAGCTGTTAGCTGCAGCTATATCCCTTTATAACCTGCCCCATTTATAAGCTAGAATGGCATTTATAAACTAGAATCATAGGTAGCTTCATGTTTGGATGTTACCTATGTTTTCTTGGTTTATTAGCATCATGTTGTTATTTAGCAGCATTTTATATGCCGAAACAGTTGACCCTGCGTATTCTATTACCGATACTGCGGAAATATCCGTCCCCGTATTAGAAATTAAAGGGGCTATCGGACCGGCGGTGAGTCACTACCTGATAAAAGAAATTAACCAGGCGAATAGTACAGATCATGTACCTATGGTTATTATAACCATAGATACCCCTGGTGGCTTAGTTTCCAGCCTGCGCGACATTAACCAAGTGATCCTAAACTCTAATATACCCATCGCCTGTTTAGTGCATCCACAGGGAGCGAGAGCCGCGAGTGCTGGTACCTATATTTTGTACGCTTGCCATGTTGCCGCGATGGCAACAGCCACAACCTTGGGTGCAGCAACGCCAGTTAGCATCGGCAACCCCCTGCCGACCGAAAAAAAACCAGCAGAACAAGACGATGAACCGGAATCACCACCCTCACAGTCAGCCATGGAAAAGAAGGTATTAAATGATTCTATCGCCTATATACGCTCGCTCGCACAATTGCGTGGTCGTAATGTGGAATGGGCTGAATTAGCGGTAAAAGAAGCTGCAACCCTGACCGCAACCGAAGCACTGGATAAAAATGTCATTGACCTTATTGTCGATTCTCCTCAACAGTTGATCAGCAAGCTCGATGGTCAACAGATCACGGTCAAAAAACAGCAACAGTTACTCACCTTAACCAATGCCAGATTAGATTATCATCAGCCCGACTGGCGCAGTAATTTTATCGGAACCATCACCAATCCTAACATCGCCTATATTCTGATGCTTATCGGGATTTATGGCATATTGCTTGAATTTTACAGTCCCGGCATCGGAATTGCCGGTATCAGCGGAGGCATTTCACTGTTTATCGCCCTCTATGCTTTCCAGCTATTACCGCTCGATTACGCCGGATTAGGCCTATTACTATTAGGTATCGCCTTGCTCGTTACTGAGTCGATGAACCCCAGTTTTGGTATTTTTGGGCTCGGAGGCATCATCGCGTTTGTGCTCGGTTCTATCTTCTTATTTGACAGTGATTTACCTCAATTTCAAATTTCATTGCAACTTATCGCTGCTGTAGCAGTAACCTCACTCTTATTGTTTATATTCGTCTTTAGCTATCTGTGGAACATACGCAAAAATAAAGTGGTGAGTGGTAAAGAAGCCATGGTTGGCTCCGAAGTGACCATTGATGATGATTTTTCTGGTCAAGGTTATGTTGAATTTAAAGGTGAACGCTGGGCAGCCTGCAGCGAACTCCCCCTTAGTGTAGGACAAACTGCGTACGTCACTGATGTTGATGGTTTGAACCTTATTTTATCACCAGTAACAAAAGCGGAGCCACCAGATGGAAGCAATCATTAATAGCGGCATGTTATTTAGCGGCGCAGTCATATTTTTACTGATCTCTATCTTGATCAGTATGTTTCGAGTGCTCAGGGAGTACGAAAGAGGGGTGATCTTCTTTCTTGGCCGATTTGAGAAAGTCAAAGGACCGGGTTTGATCATTGTGATCCCCATCCTGCAACAAATGGTGCGTGTAGATCTGCGTACTGTCGTTATGGATGTACCAAGTCAAGACGTTATCAGCCGAGATAACGTCTCTGTGCGGGTCAATGCCGTGATCTACTTCCGCGTCATTGATTCGCAAAAAGCGATCATTAACGTCGAAAACTTCCTGCAGGCGACCTCACAACTGGCACAAACTACGCTGCGTTCAGTTCTCGGCCAGCATGAGCTCGATGAGATGCTGGCGAACCGCGAAATGCTCAATGTTGATATTCAATCCATTTTAGACGCACGTACCGATGGCTGGGGGATCAAGGTATCCAACGTTGAAATCAAACACGTTGACCTAAATGAAAATATGATCAGGGCTATTGCCCGTCAGGCAGAAGCAGAGCGGACCCGGAGGGCGAAAGTGATCCATGCTTCAGGAGAAATGGAAGCCTCTAAAAAATTAGTTGAAGCAGCCACAACATTAGCCATCGAACCAAATGCGATCTTACTACGTTATTTACAGACTTTAACTGAAATTGCGGGCGAGAAAAATTCCACCATATTATTTCCTATGCCCACAGAGTTAATTTCCGGACTATTCCCGAAACAAACTGCACAAGGGCAGTCAGCCCAG
>JBLHPA010000113.1:0-8833 GCA_047628235.1 Moritella sp. | reverse complement strand
GGTTATAGGTAATGGGTTATAAATACTAATCATAAATAGCTAAAATAACGGGTCCAATCAAACAGTGGACCCGGATCGGCTTTGCGCAGTGGCGCAATGTCACTGTGCCCTGTAATTCGCTGCTTGGTGAGCAAGGGGGATCGAACTTGGAGCTGTTTAGTAACATCTGCCAGGCGGTGATATTGCGCCTGGGTATAGGGGCTCTGTACATCCCCTTCCAACTCAATGCCAATAGAAAAATCATTACACCGGCTTTGCCCGGCAAACTCCGACAATCCGGCGTGCCAGGCTCGTTTGTGCAGCGGCACAAATTGAATGAGCGTACCATCACGCTTGATATATAGATGCGCTGAAACACGCATCGATTGCAATTGTTGAAAATAGGGATGCGCCTGAGTATCTAGCTTGCCGAGAAAAAAATCCTCTACATACTGCCCGCCATATTGTGCCGGCGGCAGACTTATACAGTGGATCACCAGCAAGTCAATATTAGCGTCATCCGGCCTGTCATCGCAATGGGGGGATGCCAGATAAAGCGCATCCTGCAGTAAACCCGATGTGGGTATGTTATTTCGCAATTGTGCTCAAACCTTTCATTATGTTTCTGCGCTGCCGACAGCTATATTTATCAACTATGCCCTACAATTATGATGCCTCGCAACTTTATTTAGCACTCGTTTACAGGTCATCACGTACGAGCATCTTCCGAAATCTATCGTTTTCAGCCTAACTTTACAACGATATTGTTAGCAATAAAATGTCATTATCAGTAATATATACCCATGATCAAGCATAGCCCTGCTAACAAGATCTAATTAACCCAAAACTATATTGTGTGAGGAAGATAATGGATGGAAATCAAAAAATAGGTAAAACGATGTCCTACATCGCCTGGATTACCGGCCTAATTGTCCTCACCTTATTTTTTAATCGTTATCTCGCCGAACAAGAGAACCCTAACAGCAAACCTGAAAGTTACCGTGAAAACGGTAATGCCGTGGTCATGCTGCAACAAAATCGTGCTGGCCACTATGTAACTAATGGTTATATAAATGGTTATCAGGTAAAATTTTTATTAGATACAGGCGCGACACAGGTATCGATCCCCGCGACGGTAGCAGAAAAAATAGGCTTAAGCGCAGGTTCGAGACAATCCGTGAACACGGCTAACGGGGTTATTGAGGTGTTTTCAACCCAAGTGGACAGTTTAGCTATCGGTGAGCTGTCCCTCTATAATTTGGGCGCAAATATCAATCCTTACATGCAGGATGATACTATCCTGCTTGGAATGAATGCATTACGCCAACTTAAATTATTACAACAAGGCAATACCCTCACCTTAAGTGAGTATTAGCTTTTAATCGACCTAGGAATCATTATGTTACAACAAGAAATTCGCCGTGGTGTGAGTACCACATTAGCTGAAGACCTGGGTGGTCATGACGTCGCTAACGGTGATATTACGGCCAACTTGATCGCGGCAGAAACGCAGGCAAAAGCGAAGGTGATCAGCCGCGAACCTGCGGTATTCTGTGGTAAAGCCTGGGTTGATGAAGTATTCCACCAGCTGGGTGACACCGTTACCGTCACCTGGTTAGTGGCTGATGGCGACGTGGTTGCAGCCGATCAAACCTTGTTCACGCTGGAAGGTCCTGCCCGCACGCTATTAACCGGTGAGCGTAATGCGTTAAATTTTGTGCAAACCCTCTCCGGTGTAGCAACACTAACCAAACAATACGTTGATCAACTTGCCGGGACCCACTGTCAGTTATTAGATACCCGTAAAACCATCCCCGGTTTACGCTTTGCGCAAAAATACGCTGTGACCTGTGGAGGCGGTAAAAACCACCGCATCGGCTTGTTTGATGCCTATCTCATCAAAGAAAATCACATCATGGCCTGTGGTGGCATAGATAACGCCATCGCCAAAGCTAAACAGCTGCAACCGGGTACACCGGTCGAAGTTGAAACAGAAAGCCTGGCAGAATTGCAACAAGCTCTAAATGCCGGCGCTGACATCGTCATGCTGGATAACTTCGATATTCCGATGATGCGTGAAGCCGTGGCATTAAACCAGGGTCGAGCCAAACTGGAAGTATCCGGCAATGTAACGATTGACACCCTGGCCAGTTTTGCCGCCACTGGTGTTGACTTTATTTCAGTGGGCGCGTTAACCAAACATGTGCAAGCCACCGACCTGTCAATGCGCTTTATTTAACCGTGAATAGACGATGCATTGTTCAATTGTGGACAATGCATTTTTTTGCGATATATTTTTTATCTGCTAAGTAAGTTAATTCGAAACTAAATAGACCATAAAATAAAAATAAATAGAAAATAAAATTCAAATAAATCAAAAGAATTAACAACCAGTTAACATAATGCGTTTTATCCATTCATCTAGCATTTCCATTCTCGTTAGCTGAATGATACGAGTAAAAGCCAAAATAAAGCCATTACATCTCAATAAATCAATAAATCATCTTGACGCCAGGTCAAATTATTTGAATTTAATTGTTACCGACATGTATACAAGATGAAGCTAGAATGATTAGAATGAGCTCAACTCATCGGGGGCTCTCATACCACTTGATGACTAAAGGACTATCAACTAACTTTATAAGGATATAAAAATGAGTAATCAAAAAGGTTTTACGTTAATTGAATTGATGATTGTTGTGGCGATTGTAGCGATCTTGGCTGGTATTGGCATGCCTGCTTATCAGAATTATACAGCACGAGCTAAATTTACTGAAGTTGTAGCTGCTACAGGACCGATGAAAACAGGTGTAGAATTATGTGCACAAATTCAAGGCTTAACCGCATTTGCTGCGAATGAATGTGTCGTTGCTGGTTCAACGGGGATACCAAGTGCAAGTTATAACACAGCATTGAGTGCATTAACATTAGGTTTATCAGGAACTAAAGCGTTGATCACCGCAACAGCATCAGCATCAAATGGTTTAACGACGAGTGATACTTACACTTTAACAGGAACCATTACTGATGGCCGTGTTGATTGGGTAAAAGGTGGCAGCTGTACCACAGTGGGCTACTGCTAACAGCTAATGCCAAACCAGCATAACGCAAGCGGCCTGGCGAACAGCCTGGTCGCGCATTCATTTATCGCCCAGGAAGAAGTTTCCCAACTTCTAACTGCATCCAAGCAGGAAGGCAAAGCCTTCACGACCTATCTCGTCGACAATAACATCATCAGCAGTAAAGCACTGGCGCAATTATTCGAACGTGAGTACGGCATGCCCATTACCGATCTCGATATGTTTAAAGTCGAAGAGATCCCCGAAAACCTACTGAATGCAAAATTAATTGAAAAACACCATGCTTTACCCGTCTACGTGCAGGGGCAAACCTTGTACCTGGCCATGGCAGATCCCACCAATGTTAGCGCCCTAGAAGAGTTTGGTTTTAGCTTTAGCCTACACACCGAAGTGTTATTAGTCGAAGAAGTGCAGCTGCAACGAGCGCTGGAAAAAGTGCTGACCAATGATATCGATGCACTGGGGGACCTTAATGATACCGATATTGGCGACCTCGTTGTCGATAATACCGACTCACGGTTGGAGCAAGAGAGTAAAGACAGCAGCGATGATGCCCCTATCGTCAAATTTATTAATAAAATTTTACTCGATGCGATCAAAAAAGGCGCCTCAGATATTCACTTCGAACCCTATGAATATAAATACCGGGTTCGGTTTCGTATCGACGGTATTTTGCATGAAATGGTATCACCACCGGTGAACCTAGCAATGCGCTTTTCAGCCCGCCTTAAGGTCATGGCCAAGTTAGATATTGCCGAACGGCGTATTCCGCAGGATGGTCGGATAAAACTTAAATTATCCAAAAACAAATCCGTCGATCTACGCGTCAGCACCCTTCCCACCATGTGGGGTGAAAAAATTGTGATGCGGATCCTCGACTCAAGCCAGAGCAGTTTGAATATTGACATCTTGGGTTATGACGATACACAGAAGGCCCTGTATCTTGCCGCGCTACAGCGCCCCCAAGGCATGATCCTGATCACCGGCCCGACGGGCAGTGGTAAAACCGTATCGTTATATACCGGCCTGAATATTCTCAATACCGTGGAGCGCAACATCTCCACCGCCGAAGATCCTATCGAGATCAACCTCACCGGTATTAATCAGGTACAGATCAATCTAAAAGCCGGCTTAACCTTTCCCCGTGCATTGCGATCTTTTTTACGCCAGGATCCTGATATTGTCATGGTGGGTGAGATCCGAGATTTAGAAACTGCAGAAATCTCGATTAAAGCCGCGCAGACCGGTCACCTGGTATTGTCTACCCTGCACACCAACTCTGCCGCAGAAACCCTCACCCGATTATCCAATATGGGGGTACCCGCCTACAATATTGCATCATCGATAAGTCTGATCATCGCCCAGCGTCTTGGCAGGCGCCTGTGCCCTGACTGTAAAAAACCGGAAGATATTCCAGCGACTGAATTAATTAAACTAGGCTTTAGTACCGCTCAGGTCGATGCTGGCATAGCTAGCTTTAAAGCTATCGGTTGCCCTAAATGCACCAGTGGTTACCGGGGTCGAGTCGGTATCTATGAAGTCATGCCCATGTCAGAGCAGATTTCTCGCATGATACTGTCCGGCAGCAATTCGATGGAGCTCAGTACGCAAGGGCAGCAAGAGGGTATGCTTACCCTACGTCAGTCCGCGTTACAAAAAGTCATTGATGGGGTCACCAGTCTCATTGAAGTTGAGCGTATCACCAGCCATTAAATAACCAGTCATTAAATAGCCAGCAGCTAAGGATAGCACCATGGTCGCAGTAACAAAAAAAACCAGCAAAACAAAAACACCCGTAATCAAAAAACGCTATCCTTACACTTGGCAAGGCGTAAACCGCAAGGGCAAAAAAGTCGCTGGTGAACTTCAGGCTGAGAGTATCAGTGCGCTCAAGGTAGACCTAAGACGCCAAGGCATCAGCGTGGTTAAGGCCAGTCGCAAATCAGCAGGTCTGTTTTCCTTCAGCAAAGCCAAGGTCACCGCCATGGATATTGCCTTGATCTCCCGTCAGATAGCCACCATGCTCAATGCTGGCGTACCTCTGGTGCAAAGTTTAGAGATTATCTCTCGCAGTAATGAAAATCCAACCATGCGTAATCTCATTGGTGAAGTAGCCGCAGAAGTGTCAACCGGTACGCCTCTCTCGGATACCCTGCGTAAACATCCCCTCTATTTTGACGATCTGTATTGTGACCTGATCAGTGCCGGCGAGCAATCCGGCTCTCTTGATAGCATCTATGATCGTATTTCCACCTATAAAGAAAAAGCAGAAGCACTCAAGTCCAAGATCAAAAAAGCCATGTTTTACCCTGCCATGGTAGTGGCAGTTGCTACCGTGGTAACCCTGATATTACTGCTCTACGTGATCCCGCAGTTTAAAGCTATTTTTGCCAGCTTTGATGCTGAACTGCCCGCATTTACCCTAGTCGTACTGTCAGTTTCTGACTTTGTTCGCCAGTTTTGGTATCTGGTAATAGGTATATTGTTCGGTATCCCCTTTTTATATTTAAGAGCAAATAAACGTTCACTAAAGGTGAGACACAGTACCGAACGCTCTGTGTTAAAGATCCCGGCAATCGGGCCTATCATGCATAAAGGGGCAATGGCACGTTTTGCCAGAACTTTATCAACCACGTTTGCTGCCGGTATTCCTTTGGTCGATGCGCTAACATCAGCAGCCAATGCTTCGGGTAATATCGTCTATAAAAATGCGGTGATGGAGATCCGCAATGAGGTGATCGCCGGACTGCAGATGCATATTGCGATGCGTTCGAGCAATATGTTCCCAGACATGGTAACTCAGATGGTGATGATCGGGGAAGAATCCGGTTCTCTTGATGATATGCTGGCCAAGGTCGCCACTATTTATGAACAGCAGGTGGATGATGCCGTCGATGGCCTTACCAGCCTGATTGAACCCATGATCATGGTGGTACTGGGGGTGATCATTGGCGGATTAGTGATTGCCATGTATCTGCCCATCTTTAAAATGGGTAGCATAATGTAGTGTATGGTTACGACCAAAAGAGCTTTTCACCTGCTCTTTTGGTATCATCTTGATTCGCATATCCCAACTCTCATCATTCAATTTGGCACAGGCAGTTTACATGCACCAATTAGCACTTATTTTTCAACTATACCCTTGGTCTCTGTGGTTATCCGTTGCTCTGCTTGGGCTATTGGTCGGCAGTTTTTTAAATGTGGTGATCTATCGCTTACCGGTAATGATGGAGCGGGAATGGCAGCAGGAATGCAATGCCTACTTCAATGAACAGAGTAGTGAGCAGAACAGCGACGCTCAGGTGTTAAATCCAGAACTACAAAGCCAAAAACAAACACAACAAACACAACAAACTAAATTTAATCTACTGCTGCCACGCTCTGCCTGCCCTGCGTGTGGTCATCAGATTACGGCGCTGGAAAATATCCCTGTCCTTAGTTGGTTATGTCTGCGTGGCAAGTGCCGTAGCTGCCATACAGCCATTTCAGCACGGTATCCCAGTATTGAGCTGCTCAGCACATTATTATCGCTAGTGGTTGCCATCTGTGTGCCTTATGGGATACAGCTGGTTAGCGCGCTGATCTTAACCTGGTGTTTAATCGCCCTGACTTTTATCGATATTGATAAGATGCTATTGCCGGATCAGATCACCCTGCCCCTACTGTGGCTGGGACTGCTCATCAACGTAAATTATGCCTGGGTCAGTCCGACAGACGCAATTATCGGTGCTGTGGTCGGTTACCTATCACTGTGGTCTGTGTATTGGGGTTTTAAACTGTTAACGGGTAAAGAAGGCATGGGATATGGCGATTTCAAACTACTCGCCGCATTCGGTGCCTGGTTTGGCTGGCAGTCTATCCTCGCGATAGTCTTACTCTCATCTTTCGCCGGTGCGATCATAGGCATCAGCCAAATCGCATTAAAAAAACAGGCCAAAGGTAATCCTATTCCCTTTGGCCCTTATCTGGCGATCGCGGGCTGGATGTACCTGATCTACGGTGATCAGCTGGTAAATTTCTACCTCACCAATTTTGTGTATTAAGCGGGGAAACACCAATATGTACGTTGTTGGGCTCACTGGCGGTATCGCGTCTGGTAAAACCACGGTGGCAGACTTGATCGCTGCTAAAGGTATTCATCTGGTTGATGCCGATGTGGTTGCCAGAGGTGTAGTGGCTCTCGGAAGTCGTGGCTTACAGCAGATCACGGCGCACTTTGGCTCCGCTATCTTGCATGATGACGGAACCTTAGACCGTGCTCAGCTACGCACCAGAATCTTCGCGGATAAGAATGAAAAAAACTGGCTTAATAACCTGTTACATCCCTTGATTCGCAAAGAAATGCTCGAACAGCTAAAATCCGGTCACTCAACCTATACCCTGCTGGTAGTGCCGCTTTTAGTCGAAAACAAACTCACCAGCCTGTGTGATCATATCCTAGTGGTGGATGTACCAGAACAGGTGCAAATTGATCGCACCATGGCACGGGATATGGTTTCCGAGCA
Organism: Moritella sp.; assembly: GCA_047628235.1. Lineage (GTDB taxonomy): Bacteria > Pseudomonadota > Gammaproteobacteria > Enterobacterales > Moritellaceae > Moritella. Next base: position 1,269 of record JBLHPA010000113.1, on the reverse strand, counting down.
ACAGGCTAAGGCGATATTATCGGCCCAGGCCAGCCGCCAGCAACGCCTTGCCGTAGCCGACTCAGTCTTAGTAAATAATAATTTGACTGAGTTAGATGCTGAGGTTGAACGCTTACATAAAAAATTTCTTGAGTTAGCAGCCACTGCCGTGGCAGACTGAAGCCTTTGAAGCCACTCGGATGAAAATCATGCAAGTAAATTGCCCAACCTGTACAAAATCCCAGGAATGGAAACCAGAGAATAAATTCCGCCCCTTCTGCAGCGAACGCTGCAAATTAATTGATCTGGGCGAATGGGCCGATGGCGAACGCGCGATCCCCGGCGAAGCCGTTACACTGCAGGAAATGCAGCCTAAAGGCTATGAATTCGATTAATTTCAGCTGCCAAACTGCGCAATTAACATATCGACAATAACTTGATTCGCGGCAGGGAAGGTATAGTTTGGTAATTCGGCAATATTAACCCATGCCGTTTGCTGTCCTTCCAGGCCCTGTCCGATACCGCTAAATTCATTTACCAGATAAAAATCCAATTGCACCCGTTTATCACCATAGTCAAATTCGAGCTGATGGAATAAATCGGCATTAGTCACTACAAGAGCAACTTCCTCTTTAAGCTCTCTGACAAGCGCCTCAAGGCTAGTTTCTTCTGCTTCCACCTTACCACCCGGAAACTCCCATTTATTTCCCTGGTGCTGCTGAGCATTGCGTTTACTGATAAATACCTGTCTATCTTTGAGGATGATCCCTGCCGCCACATGTGTTTTTTTCAAATTTTTAACCTCACATAACAAAAAAGCCCTAAAACATGACTGTTCTAGAGCTTAATGACATTAATCTTCGGTGCCAAGTTCACTTAATATAGCTTAGCTTAACTTACCATGGCACTGTTTGTATTTAGAGCCGGAACCACAAGGACAGGGATCGTTACGGCCAATTTTTTGGCCTTGGCGTACGAATGTTTCCACATCACCTGCAACTGAATCATCCGCCAGCTGGTTTTCTGCCGCTGCATGGCTCATATTCTGTGGTAATGATTCGCCACGACGACGTTGCGCTTCCACCGCTTCAACATCTTCCGGAGCCTGAACCTGTACTTTACAGATCACGCTGACAACATCTGATTTGAGGTTTTCCAGCATGTCAGTAAACAGTTCGAAGGATTCACGCTTGTATTCTTGCTTTGGATCTTTCTGAGCATAACCACGTAAGTGGATACCTTGGCGTAAATGATCCATTGCCGCCAAATGTTCTTTCCATAATCCATCAA
>JBLHPA010000112.1:0-8885 GCA_047628235.1 Moritella sp. | reverse complement strand
TACTTGCTTTGGCAAGTGGTGCGAAAACATTAAAAATGAAATTTGGGCATCATGGCGCAAACCATCCCGTCAAGGACATGGGGCGTGATGTTGTTATGATCACGGCTCAAAATCATGGTTTTGCGGTGGACCAAACAACATTACCCGATAACCTGATCATGACGCATAGGTCATTATTTGATGACTCTTTACAAGGTATCCATCGTACCGATAAACCCGCATTTAGCTTTCAGGGACACCCTGAAGCAAGTCCTGGTCCACACGATGCTGCACCATTATTCGATCATTTCATCACGCTGATGGAAGAGAATATGGAAAAAAGCCAAGCCTAAGCCTGATACTAAGTAGAGATAGAACTATGCCAAAACGTAATGATATAAAAAGTATTCTAATCTTGGGCGCAGGCCCAATCGTGATCGGTCAGGCGTGTGAGTTTGACTATTCCGGTGCACAAGCTTGTAAAGCGCTTCGTGAAGAAGGCTACCGAGTTATTCTGGTTAACTCGAATCCTGCAACCATTATGACTGACCCGGAAATGGCAGATGCGACCTATATCGAGCCAATTCATTGGGAAGTTGTACGTAACATTATTGAAAAAGAACGCCCAGACGCAGTACTCCCGACCATGGGTGGTCAGACTGCACTAAACTGCGCTCTTGAGCTGGAAAGCAAAGGTGTACTCAAAGAGTTTAATGTTGAATTGATCGGTGCAACAGCCGACGCGATTGATAAAGCGGAAGACCGCAGCCGCTTCGATAAAGCGATGAAGGCAATTGGCCTGGAAACACCACGCGCAGGTATCGCGCATAACCTTGAAGAAGCACATGGTGTACTGGCTGACGTTGGTTTCCCATGTATCATCCGCCCATCCTTCACTATGGGTGGCACGGGCGGCGGCATTGCATACAATCTTGAAGAGTTTAATGATATTTGTGAGTTGGGTTTAGATCTTTCACCAACCACTGAATTATTGATTGATGAATCATTAATTGGTTGGAAAGAATATGAAACTGAAGTTGTACGAGATAAAAATGATAACTGTATCATTGTCTGTACGATTGAAAATTTTGACCCGATGGGGATCCACACTGGCGATTCCATCACAGTAGCGCCCGCACAGACGCTAACAGATAAAGAATACCAAATCATGCGTAATGCTTCGATGGCAGTACTGCGTGAAATTGGTGTTGAAACCGGTGGTTCCAATGTCCAGTTTGGTATTAACCCTGCTGACGGCCGCATGGTTATCATTGAGATGAATCCACGGGTATCACGTTCTTCTGCCTTAGCATCTAAGGCAACTGGTTTCCCTATTGCTAAGATCGCGGCTAAACTGGCGGTAGGTTATACCCTCGATGAGCTAACCAATGACATCACTGGCGGTAAAACGCCTGCGTCATTCGAACCCACGCTGGACTACGTAGTAACCAAGATCCCACGTTTTAACTTCGAAAAATTTGCCGGTGCCAATGATCGTCTCACTACCCAGATGAAATCTGTGGGTGAAGTGATGGCAATCGGTCGTAACTTCCAAGAGTCAATGCATAAAGCGTTACGTAGTTTGGAAATTGGCAAAAATGGTTTTGATCCTGAAGTTGATTTAGCGGATGCCAGTGCCCCGGTTAAAATTCGCCGCGAGTTAACTGAAGCCGGTGCGGAGCGAATTTTCTATATTGCAGATGCTTTCCGTAGTGGCATGACGATGGATGAAATCTATGCCATTACCTGTATCGATCATTGGTTCTTGGTGCAAATAGAAGACATTGTTAAAACTGAAGCTAATGTCAGTAAAATTGGTTTTTCCGGTTTAGATGAAACCTTATTGCGCCAACTAAAACGTAAAGGTTTCTCTGATTTGCGTCTTTCTACGTTGGCTGGCGTGAGTGAAAATGAACTACGCAAGCTGCGTCACCGATTAAACATTCTGCCGGTTTATAAACGGGTTGATACTTGTGCGGCAGAATTCTCCAGTGATACTGCGTACATGTATTCCACCTACGACGAAGAGTGTGAGTCAGCACCGACAGACAGAGAAAAAATAATGATCATCGGTGGCGGTCCCAACCGTATTGGCCAGGGTATCGAATTTGATTATTGCTGTGTTCATGCTGCATTAGCTATGCGTGAAGACGGTTACGAAACCATCATGGTCAACTGCAACCCTGAGACAGTTTCTACCGATTACGATATTTCAGACCGTCTCTACTTTGAGCCTATTACGTTAGAAGACGTATTAGAAATTGTCCGTATCGAGCAGCCCAAAGGCGTGATTGTACAATACGGCGGGCAAACACCACTGAAATTGGCGCGTTCACTGGAAGCCGCTGGCGTCCCTATTATTGGCACTTCACCTGATGCCATTGACCGTGCTGAGGATCGTGAGCGTTTCCAACAGGCGGTTGATCGTTTGGGTCTACTCCAACCTAAAAATGACACAGTAACAACCACTGAACAAGCCGTTATCTCGGCAGAAACTATCGGTTATCCGTTAGTCGTGCGCCCCTCTTATGTGCTGGGTGGCCGCGCTATGGAAATCGTTTATGATGAAATCGATTTACGTCGTTACTTTAAAGAGGCAGTCAGTGTTTCTCATGAATCACCGGTACTGCTGGACCGATTCCTTGATAATGCCATCGAACTCGATGTTGATGCTATCTGCGACGGTAAAGATGTGGTTATTGGCGGCATTATGGAACACATTGAGCAAGCGGGTGTCCACTCTGGTGACTCAGGTTGTTCATTACCGCCTTATACACTTGGTACTGAAATTCTCGATGTGATGCGTGGTCAAGTTCGCGCGTTAGCATTAGAGCTCGGCGTGCGTGGCCTGATGAATATCCAGTTTGCGGTTAAAGATAACGAAGTTTACCTTATTGAAGTGAATCCGCGTGCTGCACGTACTGTACCTTTTGTTTCTAAAGCAACGGGTGTGCAGTTAGCTAAAGTAGCAGCACGAGTAATGGCAGGGCAGACACTGGCTGAACTTAATTTCACCAAAGAAGTGATCCCACCTTATTATTCGGTAAAAGAAGTTGTCTTACCATTTGCTAAATTTGCGGGTTCTGATCCGCTGCTTGGCCCTGAGATGCGTTCAACGGGTGAAGTGATGGGGGTGGGTGACACTTTTGCCGAAGCCTATGCCAAAGCGCAACTTGGTGCTTCAGCAGAAGTCGCTAAACAAGGTCGTGCACTTATCTCGATACGAAACAGTGACAAGACACGCGCGGCTGAGTTAGCCAAGCAATTACTTGAACTGGGTTTTGAGATTGATGCGACTCACGGTACTGCGGTGGCCTTAGGCGAAGCAGGCATTAATCCTCGTTTGGTAAACAAGGTACATGAAGGTCGTCCGCATATTCTTGATCGCATCAAGAATGGCGAGTACAGCTACATCATTAATACGACAGAAGGTCGTGTGGCAATTGAAGATTCTCGCCAATTACGTGCGGCAGCACTGCGCTATAAAGTGAACTACACCACCACAATGAATGCTGCATTTGCAACTTGCCATGCGCATGCTGCAGATGACCGTGGCACGGTGCGATCAGTGCAAGAGTTACATACTCGGATCAAAGAGTTACATACTTGATCGACTGAAATAAAAAACCTCGATAGCAATATCGAGGTTTTATTATGGCAGGCATAAAGACAGTTATCGAGGGTGATTGCTCACCGTCCTAAATGGCGGTGCTTTACGGTTTAATTGCTATAGTTCAAATTCCAATTCAATAAAAGTACACCCCTTGGCACAGCTCACGCCGGTCTTTTTTTCTTTGTCCTTATTCGATGGCGGCAACAATTTTAATGCTTGCTGGCATACAGGGCAGAGTACTATTTTTCCCAGACACACTTTTTTAATGGTATTTCGTTGTTCATGAAATGATTTTAAACTGGATTTATTAATGTTTGAAAAATCTATTTTTTGCATAAAAGCTCTTATAACTGATTGTATTTATTATTTAATTGAACTGTTCATTTACCTATTCACTTGGCTGCCAAGATCAAAGGTAATACTGAATTAATGTGAGAACATTCAATAATTAGTCAATATTTTACCTGTTTATGGAGGCAAAAGTATCAACCATTGTATTTTATTCTAAGGTTAATTTTATCCCCTCATAAAAAGAGCGTTTGATTATTGCTGAATGCTAAACATAAATCACAAGGTATCACCTTGATTGAACTGCTGGTCACACTTGCGGTGATGGCGATTATTTCTGGCATCGGGCTGCCTTCTTATAACGCTATTGTGAATGAAACAAAGCTCATTGGTCTCACACAGCAACTTGTTGAAGCGTTGCGTGTTACAAAGCAATTGGCAATTACCCGGGATAAAACACAGTATCTTAGCGTTAATATGGTAGGGCCTGAGCGCTGCTGGGGGATCAGCAGTCAACCTGTGTGCAATTGCAGTGTGTCCTCCTCCTGTGCGCTGGAAAACTATCAGATCAGTACTGACTATTCGACAATAACCCTAAATACGAATCGAGACACTTTATCGTTTTCACCCTTATCAGGCAGTACAAATGGTGCGAGTTATACGCTAAGCGCGGGTTCTGGCAGTGTCAAAGTCACTGTAAGTACGCTCGGGCGGATCAGAGCCTGCAGCGAAACGGGAGGCAGTACGCTTTATGCTAATTGCTAGTCAATATTTTCGAGTTAGGGGATCGGGGTTGGTCGAGTTTGTGATTTCGATAGCACTGGCAGGCGCAGTTATAGTGTCCTTTAGCAGCAGCTTCATTACTGGCCGCGTGCAGAGCACACGAGCCGAGCATGCCTATCAAGTACAGCAAGAAGCGCAAAGTATGATCACCATAATCCAACGAGAGTTAGCCCGTGCTGGATATATGAAGCGCGGACAGGCGCAGCTTGGCAATACTAATCCCTTTGTTTACCAGGAGAGTAAATTGTATCAGTTGAATGACTCTGCAGACTGCATTACCTATCGTTATGACAGAGATAAAAATGGTCAGCTAAACCAAGAATCCTTTGGTTTTCGCTTAAAAAATGGCGGTATCCAACAACGAAAGGGCAGTGCCGTTAACTGTGGCGGAGGACTGGGATGGGAGACTATTTCAGATACTGACAATGTTGTGATTACGCAGTTAACCTTCACCCTTACTCATGTTAATAATGCGCAACTGGCAATGCTTAAAACGTATGTGCATATGCAGTTGAAAATGCGCCACCGTAGGACAGAGAATGCTGAAATCAGTCTGGTACGCAGAGTGCTTGCACGGGTTATCTTGTAATATGAAAATGCAATTACAGTATTTGAATCAATCGGGTTTTGCGATCCTATCGTTAACCTTACTCTTGGTGTTTATTGCTGTGTCTAGCAGTTTATCTTTTGCCCAGATCCAGCAACAGCGTATCCAGCGCGGCAGTATAGCGCTGAACTATCAGCAGGCAAAAATAGAGGCAGAAATGAGTTTAGATTTATTTCATGTTGCCTTGCATGATAACGCGCAACTGTTGCAATCGAGTCTGGCGTTAGCGGGTCAATGTTCGCATTCAGAAACCGGTATCAACCTACCTATTCCAGCTAATATCGTCAGAAAATATACCCTTAAAGGCCGATATTCGCTTTGTTTAGAAAGTGCAAATACCATGGATGTTGCTGTCAGCATTACACCTTACGGTGGTATTGATGATGTTCGTATGCACCGAAAACTGCAGTTTGTTGGTGGACAGTTAAGTTGGTTACTTGATTCAACGGCGGACTTTTAAATGTACCCGCGGCGTTTATTCGGTATGCGCTATGACCGCATCGCACGCCGAACGGCTGGTGGTTTTGGCTTAATTGAAGTGATGATCAGTATTTTTATTTTTACCCTATGCACGCTCAGTATACTGGGGTTGCGGGTGACTCAGGCTAAAGTTATGGACCAGCAGCAACAACACAGTGCGGCATGGGCGTTAATTGGTTATAAGTTAATTGAATTACGTAGCTTAACAGGTTCAAGTACTGAGTATAATAGTGTATTACATAACGGTGGTGGTGATATGGCCGCGGGTATTGTCGAATATGAGCAATATTCATTTAACCTAAGTTGGAATGTATTGGTATTACCAAGGGGGCAAAATCAATTGCAAATCAAGCGGGTCGACGTCAATGTTAATTGGAACGATCATGACAGTCAACCTCAGGTACTTAGTGCAAGTACTTTATTGGGTGCTGCATTTTTGTTTCACAGCAATGGGTCATAATGTGCAATTAACTTATTTCATACACAACTAACTGTAACTGATCTAATAATCTGTTATATACAAATAATTTGATGCATATTGTCAATTACTTAACAAAAGGTGACTTTAAATCGTTATTGTTCGCTTTTTTTTGGTATTATCAATTGTTTATTGATGTCTATCGCTATTTTATTGAGGAAGTTGTAATGGAAAAAAAGGCTGTAGGATTGTTCCAAATGAGTTTGGTAAAGCAGATCATAATTGGTATTATATTGGGTGTTGCATTAGCTTATGCAGCTCCGGGGTTAGCCGTTGAAGCGAATTTATTCGGTGGATTGTTTGTTAGTGCGTTAAAAGCAATAGCACCGTTACTGGTCTTTGTGTTAGTTATTTCTGCGATTGCAAACCAAGAATTGAACACCAATGCAAACATGCGCCCTGTGGTGATTCTGTATCTGTTGGGTACATTTGCAGCTGCACTCGTTGCCGTAGGGTTAAGTTTTCTTTTTCCAACTCAGCTCACCCTGATCTCTGAAGTCGCGACGACGGCAGCACCAAGCAATATTTCAGAAGTCATGCGCAACCTCATTTTTAAAGTGGTTGATAATCCAATTAACGCCATCGTGACCAGTAACTTTATTGGGGTATTAACTTGGGGGATAGGTTTTGGTGTCGTATTGCAGAAGGCATCGCCGACGACCAAACAAGTGATTACTGATATAGCGGCCGGTGTATCTAAAATAGTTCATATCGTGATCCGCTTTGCTCCTTTAGGTATTTTTGGGCTGGTTGCATCGACATTTGCTACTGTTGGTTTTTCTGCGATGACTGAATATACGCATTTGTTGGCGGTGCTATTGAGCGCTATGCTGATTGTGGCCTTAGTTATTAACCCAGCAATATTGTTTTTCATGTCTAGAAAAAATCCTTACCCATTAGTGTTCCAGTGCCTGCGTGAAAGTGGTATCACCGCTTTTTTCACCCGTTCATCTGCCGCAAATATCCCAGTTAATATGGAACTATGTAAAAAACTTAACTTGCATAAAGACACCTACTCAGTATCAATTCCACTGGGTGCGACCATTAACATGGGTGGCGCAGCTATTACTATTACAGTATTGGCGCTGGCAGCAGTGCATACACTCGGGATCGCAGTCGATCTTCCGACTGCACTGCTATTAAGTGTGCTGGCAGCAATCTCAGCGTGCGGCGCTTCGGGTGTTGCAGGTGGATCTTTACTGCTTATTCCATTAGCCTGTAGTTTATTTGGTATCGAAAATGATGTTGCTATGCAGGTGGTAGCGATAGGCTTTATTATCGGCGTAATACAAGATTCGGCTGAAACGGCGCTCAATAGTTCAACTGATGTAGTATTTACGGCGGCAGTTAGCCATGCCTATGAAAGGAAAAATGAAGCCGCTGTTACTCAATAGCAACGCAACTATATATAGTTGTTATAGAAATAGCAGTAATAGAAAATATAGTACTTAATTGCAACGCAATTAGATAACAGTGATGAAAAGCAGTTTGCTAACAATAGCAAGCTGCTTTTTGGTTTATGCTTATACCCGAGCCAGAAGTTTGTAGCAAGTAAGGAAAACGAAATAGATGTTTGATTTTCGGAGTGATACGGTTACGCAGCCAACCGCAAATATGCGTCAAGCGATGGCTAATGCCATTGTTGGTGATGATGTTTATGGTGATGATCCAACGGTAAATAAACTAGAGAAAATGGCGGCTGACCGATATGAATTTGATGCAGCAATTTTTTGCTCTTCAGGGACACAAGCTAACTTATTAGCCATTATGGCGCATTGTGGTCGCGGGGATGAATATATCTGTGGTCAAGATGCGCATAATTATCGCTGGGAGGGGGGCGGTGCTGCGGTACTCGGCAGTGTCCAGCCGCAGCCGTTAGCAAACCAGGCGGATGGCAGCATTAGCCTTGATGCGATCAGGGCTAATATCAAACCCGAAGATGACCATCACGCCAAAACTAAATTGTTATCCCTGGAGAATACTATCGGCGGGAAAGTACTACCGCTTAACTATTTAGCGCAGGCCCAGGCGCTGGCATTCCAGCACGGCTTGCGTATTCATCTTGATGGCGCACGTGTATTTAATGCAGCGGTGAAGCTAAATGTTGATGTCACTGAAATTACCCAATATTTTGATTCGGTCTCGATCTGTTTATCGAAAGGTTTGGCCGCACCTGTGGGGTCATTATTACTGGGAACAACGGCGCTGATCCGCAGTGCCAGGCGCTGGCGTAAAGTGCTAGGTGGTGGTATGCGTCAAGCTGGATTCCTTGCTGCCGCAGGCATTTTAGCGCTGGATGAACAAGTTGACCAACTGGCGATTGACCATCAGAATACCCAATATTTAGCACAGCAGCTGCTAAGCTTAGCAGAGTTTAAGTTTGAATTAGCAAGCGTTCAAACCAATATGATATTCTCTCAATATACGGGTTCAGATCCGAAAGCGTTGGCGACATTTTTACGCACTAAGGGCATTATCATCAGTGCCAGTTCAGCTATTCGTTTTGTTGTCCATAAAGATATTACATCGACAGCAATTGATTTATTGGTTGCTGAAATACAGCACTTTCATCGGTCATGCTAACCATGTGTGTAATATAATGACAACTATTAACATAAGGTAATGCTGGAGAGTATCCTATGACTAATACAATAAAA
>JBLHPA010000111.1:0-8928 GCA_047628235.1 Moritella sp. | reverse complement strand
GTTAACGCTGACACGGCCTTCTGCGATCACAGCTTCCATCTCACGACGGGAACCTAAACCAGCACGTGCTAGTACTTTCTGTAGTTTTTCACTCATCAGTTTTCCTAAATATTAAAATTGCGATTTTTCTCACCGCTATATAGTAGTTTATTTACTTGCTGTCATACATCAAGCATTGTGTCTTCATCCATGACGGCTAACTTAGCCAGTAAAGCTTCATCCAATAGGGGCAGTTCTTGAATACTTTTGATACCAAAGTAATCCAAAAATTGCGCTGTCGTCGCGTACAACGCCGGACGTCCCGGTACTTCCTTACGCCCTATCACCTTGATCCACTCTCGTTCTTCTAAGGTATGGATCGTTTGGCTGCTAACAGCCACACCACGTACAGCCTCAATATCACCCCGACTAACAGGCTGACGGTAGGCGATAAGTGCCAATGTTTCTAAGGTGGCACGTGAATATTTCGCTGGCTTATCTTGCAGCATGCGCTGCAACCAAGGGGTAATATGCGATCTTGCCTGAAACCGATAACCGCTGGCGACCTCAACTAATTCGATGCCTTTAGTCTGATAATCTTGTTTTATCTCAACCAGGTATTCCTGTACTTGCTGGCGCGATAGTGCATCCTCTGCAAGTACAGTAGTACACAAAATCTGTAGTGACAGCGGTTTCTTAGCAACAAAAATGGCTGCTTCAATAATCTGTTTATAGGGGATTTTATCCACACCTAGCGTCTCGTACTTATAATTACTGATGGTTCATATCCGCTAATGGCTTATTCGGCTAAACTTAAGTAAATCTCACCCAAAGGATTATTTTGGATCAAGCTGATTAATGCTTCTTTGACCAACTCAAGTACAGCCAAAAAGCTGACAACAACACCTTTCCTACCTTCAGTAACATCAATAACTTGAGTAAAGGTTTTTACCTTGCCATCTTGCAGTAGCGATAAGATATGAGTCATCTTTTCACGTGTTGTTAGCACTTCACGCTGGATCTGATGATGTTCGTAATGCGCTGCCTGCTTCAATAGCGACTGCAGATTATACGCGAGTTCTTGCAGAGATACTTCTGCTAATAACGGGTTAACCGTAATATTTTCGGACTGATATGCATTAGCGACGAAAATATCTCGCTGTATGCGGGGCTGAAGATCCAAATTTTCTGCTGCATTTTTAAATATTTCATACTCTTGTAATTGCCGAATTAGCACTGTTCTGGGATCGTCTAATTCATCCTCTGCCACGACTAATTTAGGCAGCAATAAACGTGACTTAATCTCAGCGAGTAATGCTGCCATCACCAGGTATTCACCTGCCAGCTCAATTTTTAGCGTTGACATCAGCTCAACGTATTCCATGTATTGCGCCGTTATCTTTTGCATTGGCAGCTGCAAAATATCTAATTTCTGTTTCTTGATCAAATATAACAACAGATCCAATGGTCCTTCAAATGCATCTAAGAAAACACTCAGTGCATCAGGAGGAATAAACAGATCTTTGGGGATATGATGTAATAGCTCACCATTAATCTTGGCAATAGCAGGGGTTGACTCGGTCACTCGTTATTTGTCACAGCTTAAAGAAATGAAGATGCGTCACCGGCACCCTGTCGAATAAGCTCGGCCTCACCGTCAGAGAAATCAACCACAGTGGTTGCCTGTTCACCTAAATAACCCCCATTTATAATCAGATCAACCTGATTATCTAACTGGTCGCGGATCGCTTCAGGATCAAATTCAGTACCACTATTGCCCGGTAAGATCAGTGATGTTGACATCATAGGTTCACCCAACGCTTCGAGCAGGGCTAAGGCAATATTGTTATTTGGTACCCGAATACCAATCGTTTTACGCTTAAGGTTAACCAAACGGCGTGGCACTTCTTTCGTGCCTTTAAAAATAAAGGTAAACGGACCTGGCGTATTATTTTTAAGGATCCGATAAGCCTGATTGTCCACTCGTGCATACAGGGCTATTTCTGACAGGTCGCGGCATACTAACGTAAAATTATGGTCTTTATCTAGTTTCCGAATTTTGCAGATCCGCTCCATCGCATTCTTATCCCCAAGATGGCAGCCTAATGCATAACCAGAATCCGTTGGATAGATGATCACACCGCCGTCGCGAATAATGCCGACGGCCTGACTAATTAAACGTGCCTGCGGGTTATCAGGATGCACATATAAAACTTGACTCATAAATTATTATTCCTTAACTGTTTAATTGCCTGCAGCCATTGTCTACGAGAGCGGAGCCCAAGATGACCACACTGGGGTACAATCTTTAGGGATATACAAATTCCGGCCCAACTCGGTCCAACTGCTTGGTCGATGAAAATCCGAACCAACAGAGCCTAATAAGTTATAATCTCGACTATAACTCGCTAATAAGGTTCGCTCTGAGATGCTTTGTTGTGGCTGCCCTACTTCCATGGCATCGCCGCCAGCTGTTTGAAAAGCGGAGAGTAATCTTTTAAACCATTTAGTGGTTAGTTTATACTGGAGCGGATGGGCCAGTACAGCCTGGCCACCCGATTCTTTAATTATTTCGATAGTTTGTTCAATTGTTGCCCAGTTAGGGGGCACGTAACCTGTCTTCCCTTTTGCCAAGAACCGCTTAAAGACATTTTGAAACGTATTTTCAACGCCCTGCTCAACCAAGTATTTAGCGAAATGGCTGCGAGTAATGGCGGCATCCCCCGCCAGTGCTTTGGCACCCGCATACGCATCTGGAATACGCGCTTTAGCCAATCGGTTACCCATTTCAATTGCCCGCTGCTCTCTCTTTTTACACTGCTCAGATAAAAATGCCTGCAGATTCGCATTGGATAAGTCCACGTTCAGCGCCACAATATGGATCTCATGATTTTGCCAGTTGGTCGAGATCTCCACCCCTGTTACCAGCGTTAGCGGCAATTCGAGGTCCTGAATCGTTTTCTGTGCTTCCGCTAATCCGGCGGTCGTATCATGATCAGTTATCGCTAACACATCGACTCTGTTTTCAACCGCTCTCTGCACTAATTCAGCCGGGCTTAAGCTACCATCAGAGGCAGTAGTATGGGAATGTAAGTCATAAATCATAAGAATCTAGCGTATCCAGCGGTTAATTAGCGCAGTAAAGGTAATGAATAAGACGCCTAGTATAAGTTTTATTTAACTGTTGCACACAGAAATTAATAGCTTTCATACATAAATTAATAAAATTCACCCAAAAATTAATAAAAGTATTGACAATAATAGCCATAACCGCATAGATTTAACCTATTAGATAATTTACATGGATTCAGATCAGATGCAAATTTACATAAACCAAACAATTAGTTGGTGGTGGCATATTCCTCTCTAAACGGGCATGTGATTTTGTGATATCTGCAGTAAATGTGAATCAACAATAAGATCAAATAAAAAAGCCCGTTTCTCTGAAGCGGGCTTTTTTATTGTCAAATTGAAAATAAAAGAAAGGATATTATGCATAAACGATGGCGAAGGGTACATTTTATATACCTAAAGCAAGGTCAATGATATCTTGTCTTACACAGGGAAAGCGTAAAATACCGCTGAATAATGCGTCATTTACCCGTAAATAGTTTTGATACATAACGCAAGGAAAGTGCGATGACAGCAACATTAGCGCCAGGAAAATTACATTCGATTCAGCAGACATGTGCACATATTGACGATCCCCTTGCCTTTTATCGCCGCATGTATCGGCCAAGTGGCAACAGCCTGTTATTGGAGTCTGCTGATATCGTCACTAAGGCGGCGTTGCAAAGTTTAATCCTGCTCGACGCTGCAGTTAAAATCAGCTGCTTCGGTCGCCGGGTAGAATTCTCTGCATTAACCCTCAACGGCGAGAATTTACTGCCCTTTTTAGCCAGCGAATTTACCACCCATTCACCTGCGCAAACCGTTACCGGGTTGACCCGTAATACATTAACCCTGGCATTCAGCCCAACTGATGCGGACCTCGACGAAGACTCTCGTTTAAAGTCATCATCGCCGTTTGACGCATTACGCACCATTATCAAAAATATAATCCCAGAAACGCCGTTCCATGAAGCACTGTTTTTAGGCGGTTGTTTTGCTTATGACATGATTGCCAGTGTCGAACAATTACCAGACGTGAAAGACGGCACCAATATCTGCCCTGATTTTGTATTTTACCTGGCTGAAACACTCATCGTGATTGACCGTCAAGCCCAACAATCAAAATTAATTGGTAGCGTATTTGGCGGGCAGCACTTTGCCACCGCACTGCAGCAAACCACAACCAAATTGGCGCAGATCCAAGCGCAGTGTAATACTCAGTTAACACCCGTGCAAGCACCTGCAGCCACTGACTTAACGCTCGCCGTTGATATCAGTGATAGCACGTTCTGTGCCACCGTCGAAGCACTCAAAGACTATATCCGTAAAGGGGATATTTTCCAGGTGGTACCTTCTCGCTGTTTCAGCCTGTCGTGCCCCGATTCATTGGCTGCTTATGCCAAGCTTAAGCAGACCAACGCCAGTCCTTATATGTTCTATCTTAATGACAGTAAGTTTGTGTTATTTGGTGCATCCCCTGAAAGTGCATTGAAATATGATCCCCAAAGCAACGATGTGGAAATTTATCCCATTGCCGGGACGCGCCGCCGAGGCTTCCGCCCCGATGGCACTATCTGTCCCGATCTTGATGGCCGTATTGAGCTGGAATTACGCTTGGATAAGAAAGAAACCGCAGAGCACATCATGCTTGTTGATCTTGCCCGTAATGATGTAGCCCGGATCAGCCAGCCAGGTACGCGTTATGTGGCAGATCTGCTCAATGTGGACAGATACAGTCACGTGATGCACCTCGTCTCACGGGTAAAAGGTAAATTACGTAATGATCTCGATGCCCTGCATGCCTACCAAGCCTGCATGAACATGGGTACCTTAGTTGGCGCGCCCAAGATCCGCGCGGCCGAATTGGTGCGTCAGGTAGAACAACAACGCCGTGGCAGTTACGGGGGGGCCGTCGGTTACCTTACCGGTGATGGCACCATGGATACTTGCATTGTGATCCGTTCAGCTTTTGTTAAAGATAATATGGCCTATGTGCAGGCTGGTGCCGGTGTCGTCTACGACTCCGACCCGCAGTCTGAAGCCGATGAAACTCGCAGTAAAGCCGCCGCAGTACTCAATGCCATCGCATTAGCACACGGTTCATCACTCGCAGAATTAACGCACTCAAATGCTAAAAATAGCAGTAAGTAAACGGAGGAAACATGAGTAATACCCTATTTTTATTAGATAATTTTGACTCTTTTACTTACAACCTAGTGGATCAATTTCGCAGCTTAGGCCACGAAGTAAAAATCTATCGCAACAATATCAGCGCAGAGACCATTAAACAGCACATCGATAACTGCGATAACAATCCCGTTGTAGTGCTATCTCCTGGCCCGGGCAATCCGTCAGAGGCGGGCTGCCTACTTGAATTGATTGCGCTGTGCCGCGGTGAATACCCGATAATCGGGATCTGCTTAGGTCACCAGGCACTGGTTCAACAATACGGTGGCGTGGTTGGCCGCGCCGAAGAGATCATGCACGGTAAGGCATCTGCGATTGAGCACGATGGTCAACTGATGTTTACTGGCTTAAGTAATCCGCTACCCGTGGCGCGTTATCATTCACTGGTCGCCACTCAGGTACCGCCACGTTTAACGGTCAATGCTCAGTTTAACGGCATGCCGATGGCCGTCATCCAACCGGAAGATAAAGTCGTTGGTTTTCAATTTCATCCCGAATCAATTTTAACCAGTGAAGGCGCTGAACTGTTGAAAAGAACCCTAGAATGGGCAACGGCAGCAACCGCTAAGGAGCAGGCGTAATGCAAGATTCAGTCGCTACAATTTTAGAGAAGTTATATGCCAATCAGTCACTCACTATTGCAGAATCGCAATTAATCTTTAGTACTGTGGTGCAGGGAGCAATGGACCCCATCATTTTATCCTCTGTACTGACCGCATTAAAAATCCGCGGCGAGCAACCGGATGAAATTGCCGGTGCCGCGCAGGCTTTACTGGCCGCTGCAACGCCTTTCCCTGCCGTTGATGAATTGCATGCTGATTGTTGCGGTACCGGTGGTGATAATATGAATACCATCAATATTTCCACTACGGCTGCATTTGTTGCCGCTGCCTGTGGCCTGAAAATGGTGAAACACGGTAACCGCAGTGTATCGAGCAAATCCGGTTCATCGGATCTGTTAGAAGCATTCGGTATTAACCTGACACAATCACCTGAACACGCAAAGGCATGTTTAGATGAGCTAGGTATTTGCTTTTTGTTTGCGCCGCAATACCACGCAGGGATCCGCCATGCTATGCCAGTGCGTCAAACCCTAAAAACCCGCACTATTTTTAATCTGTTAGGACCGCTGCTTAATCCATCTCGCCCGCAGGTGCAGTTAATGGGGGTTTATGATGAAAGCTTGCTCCGCCCTATCGCAGAAACCATGCATAAACTGGGTGTGCAGCGTGCGATCGTCGTCCATGGCAGTGGTCTGGATGAAATAGCCTTGCATGGTACCACCCAGGTTGCCGAGTTAAATAACGGTGAAATTACTGAATATAGCTTAAGCCCTGCTGATTTTGGGGTTGAGCAATATGATGTCAGTGCGCTACGCGGCGGTGATGCAGCAGAAAACAAGATAATCATAGAACGCTTGTTATCCGGTAACGGCACAGCGGCACAAAAAGCCGCGGTGGCGATCAACGTCTCGGCCTTATTAGTGATAGCCGGTATCGCCACCGACTTTAAACAAGGTACGACACTGGCCATGACCGCTATTGATAATGGCAGCGCTTTGGCATTGATCCAGCAACTCGCTATAAGAAGCCAAATCACGGCATAAGAAGGAGACTGAGATGTTAACGCAAGAATTACAAAAAACGATCCTGGGGAACATTGTTGCCGATAAAGTAAGGTGGATTGCAGCACGTAAAGCGGTTCAGCCCCTGGCTAGTTTTATCCAGGCACTCACGCCGACAGATCGTGATTTTTATGCGGCGCTGGCCGACAAGCCGACCAAGTTTATCTTGGAATGTAAAAAAGCGTCACCATCAAAAGGACTGATCCGGCCGGAATTTGATCTCGACCTGATCGCAGGTGTTTACAAAAACTACGCCGCTGCAATCTCAGTATTAACCGATGAAAAATATTTTCAAGGTAATTTTGACTACGTCACCAAGGTCAGGGGGCTGGTAACCCAACCCGTGATCTGTAAAGACTTTATTATTGATGAATATCAGATCTATCTGGCTCGGCACCATCAGGCAGATGCAACGCTGCTGATGTTATCGGTATTGGATGACGCTGAATATATCGCCTTAGCGAAGGTAGCGCACAGCCTAAATATGGGCGTGCTCACCGAAGTCAGTAATGAAGACGAGCTCGCGCGTGCGATTGCACTGGATGCCAAGGTTATCGGCATTAATAACCGTGACCTGCGCGATCTGTCAATAGACCTTAACCGTACTAAGCAGCTGGCTCCGAAGATCCCAAGTGATCGTATCATTATTTCTGAATCAGGCATCTATAATAACCAGCAGGTGCGCGAACTGGCCAACTATGCCAATGGCTTTTTAGTCGGCAGCTCACTCATGTCGCAGAACAACGTGGACATGGCCTGTCGCAAGCTAATCTTGGGTGAAAACAAGGTCTGTGGGTTAACCCGAGCAGAAGATGCCAAAACCGTTTACCAGCAGGGTGCCATCTACGGTGGTTTGATCTTTGCGCCAAAATCACCGCGTTATATTGAGGTAGATACCGCGCAGCAAGTGATTGCCGCAGCACCACTGAGCTACGTCGGCGTCTTTGTTAACGAAGAGATTAGCAGAGTCGCGCAAATGGCCAACCAACTGGCATTAACCGCCGTGCAATTACATGGCAGTGAAGATGCAAATTACATTGCACAATTACAAACTCAGCTCAACGACGGTATCCAGATCTGGAAAGCCCACGGGGTGAGTGAACAAATACCTGCATTTGATCAGTTGAACGTTGATCGCCATCTGGTTGATAGCAAAGTAGCCGGACAATCAGGCGGCACAGGTAAAACGTTTGATTGGACATTATTAAATGACCAAAATTGTAACCAAATGATGTTGGCTGGCGGCTTAAATCCAGACAATGTGCAGGACGCAGCAAAATTGGGCTGTTTAGGACTCGATCTAAACTCTGGAGTAGAATCTTCACCGGGCATAAAAGATCCAAATAAAATTACCGCGGCATTTAACGCGCTCAGAAATTACTAAGGGAAATTATCATGGCAAAACTTAATGCCTATTTTGGCGAGTTCGGCGGTCAATATGTATCGCAAATTTTGATCCCAGCATTGGACGAATTAGAAGATGCGTTCATTGATTCACAAAATGATCCGGAATTTGAAAAAGAATTTCAGCACCTGTTAACAAATTACGCTGGCCGTCCGACCCCACTCACCCTGTGCCGAAATATTACCAGGGGTTCAAAAACCAAGATTTATCTTAAACGTGAAGACCTGCTGCACGGCGGCGCGCACAAAACCAACCAAGTGCTGGGACAAGCACTGCTGGCAAAACGCATGGGGAAAACAGAGGTCATTGCTGAAACCGGTGCTGGTCAACATGGCACCGCATCGGCACTGGCTTGCGCGTTATTAGGTTTGAAGTGTCGCGTCTATATGGGGGTAAAGGACATGGAACGCCAGATGCCCAATGTTTTTCGCATGAAACTGATGGGCGCTGAAGTCATTAGTGTTGATTCCGGTTCTGGTACTTTAAAAGACGCCTGTAATGAAGCACTGCGTGACTGGTCTGCAAACTATGAGCATGCCCATTACCTGTTAGGTACTGCAGCAGGTCCGCACCCCTTCCCGACGATTGTGCGTGAATTTCAAAAAATGATCGGGGAAGAAGC